>RHKR01000311.1 GCA_008363265.1 Chlorobiota bacterium | reverse complement strand
CGAAGTAGAGAATACCTCTTTTATCCTGCAATCCGCACCAGACCTGAGGGCTTCTGAAAATCTCATTCGGGGTGTAAAATTTGATCAGAGGGGAGCCATTGCCCGCGACCCATTGGGAATGGACATTCCCTGTAAACAGCAGGAAAATTAATAAGTAAAGGCAAACTCCGGCAAAAGAGTTAAAGGTGATTTTTGAAAATTTTCGCTCCCGGTCTTCTTTAGTAATTGTAACCGGTGAGGTATCTGGAAGCTTGGTTGATTCTTGCATAAAAAACGGTCATCCTGCTTTCGTGGGTTTCGGCACTTCTCATATGGATGCTGTTTCAGATTGAAAAACACATCAATAAAACAGCATTACGTTCTTCAAAGATAATAAATTTAATCTTAGTTACACCCGGAGAAACAAAAAAAGAGGCTGCCCCTTTCGAGACAGCCTCAAACTTCAAACAGCTAATTCCGCCGCGGCGGACTAACCACTAACCTCTAACCACTCATTTACTTTTATCCGGAAATGGCGGAATCGGATTCTTCTTAACCGGGTTCTTTTCCAGTTCTTTCAGGATGAGTTCGATCGCTTTGTTGAGCTGTTCGTCGGTTCCGGAAAACTCGAGGGCGGGGTCGTTATCGACGACAATGTCGGGATCCACTCCGTGGCCTTCCATAATCCACTCATTGCCGGCGAGATCGTAAGGACCGAATTCGGGTTTGTTCAGATATCCGCCGTCAACAAAGGGGAGTGAACCCGAAATACCGACAACACCTCCCCATGATCTCTTGCCTACGAGCAGACCAAGTTTATTCGCTCTGAACCGGTAGGGGAAGATATCACCATCAGAAGCGGAGAACTCATCCATCAGAAGGATCTTTGGTCCAACGTGCATTCCGGTGGGATTGAACGAGTGGATCGAGTTCCTTCTGTAGTTCATCATAACGGGTGTTCTTGCGAGCCTCTCTAGAATTTGGGGCGAAACATTGCCGCCGCCGTTACCGCGGTCATCGATAATGAGAGCTTCTTTGTTGAGCTGGGGATAATAGTATTTGGCAAACCAGTTGAGTCCGTTAACCCCCATATCGGGAATGTGGATGTATCCAACCTTTCCGTTGGTGGCTTTCGTTACCTTCTCGATATTTCCTTCAACCCAGTCGAGGTAGTAGAGGTTCTGCTCGTTGGCAACGGGGACCACGGTAACCTCGCGGGTGCCTGATTCGCTTGCGGTTGTGTTAACCGTAAGAACCACCTGCTTGCCGGCCTTATCGACCAATGCCTCGTAGATGTTCGGCATCTCTTTTACTGAGCGGCCGTTGATGGCGATTATGTAGTCGCCCTCTTTAACGTTCACGCCGATTTCTGTGAGGGGTGAACGTAGGTCCCTCTCCCAGTTGTGGCCTTTGAGTATCTTCTTGACTTTGACGAACCCTGAGGCGTCTTTCTCGAGCTGCGCGCCAAGGAGTCCGAGGGCTATGCGTGCCGCCTGAGGGTAGTCGCCGCCGCCGACGTAAGCGTGACCGGCGTTAAGCTCACCGATCATCTCACCGATGATGTAAGTGAGATCGGCCCGGTGGTTAACGTATGGAAGAAGTTGTGAATAGAGCTCCTTCACTTCCTTCCAGTCGACCCCGTGCATGTTCTTCGCGTAGAAGAAGTCGCGCATCTGACGCCATGCTTCGTTGAATATCTGCGCCCATTCAGCCTTCCGGTCGAGGGTGACCTTCATGTCGCTGAGATCGAGCGCGTCCTTGATTTTTACCGGTGCCGACGGGAGCGGCACGATGCCGTATGACTGGCCCACTCTCACGAGCATTTTCTTCTGATCTTCTGAGATCGCGTACCCCATTGTTTCGCCGAGGGAGGTTTCCTCAAGGTCTTTCAGGTTGTAGGAGTAGAGGTTGAATCTCTCATCTTTCGGTCCGCGTCTGAAGTAGAATATTTTGTCCGCTGTGGTCGAAAGGGCCGCGTAGCTCCCCGCCGGTGTCGGGATCTCGGCTATGCGGTTAACTATACCGTCAAAATCGATGGTGAGGGCTTTATCCTCCTTCTTGTCACCGGCAGGTTTTTCATCCTTTTTCTCCTCTTTCTTCTCCTCTTTTACCGCCACTTCATCGCTTTTCGGCTCAAAAGGTGATTTTGTGGAGGCCTGAAGTGTAACGAGGTAGATGTTCGTCATATCGGTATAAACGTGGTTCCACTCGGTCCAGCCGTAGGTTGGGTTGAATGTCCTTTCCGAAGTGAAGAAAAGATATTTACCGTCCTTTGAAAAAACCGGCTGTCCGACATCAAAGAATGAATCTGTTACGGGATTGCTCTTCTTGGTATCGAGTGAATAGATGTGTATCCGGGCAACAATGTTGTCTTCCGAAAGGTTATAGGCGATGAACCGGCTGTCGTGCGACCAGTCGTAAGCTCCGACCGGTGTTACATCCGATTTTGCCACCTGCACAACTTCCTTCGACTCAATATCAACGAAGTTAAGGGTGTAGTTCTGATCGTGCCAAAGGAGTTTTTTGCTGTCAGGTGACCAGGCGATGGAGAACTTGTAAGCGTTGCCGCCTTTGGTAAGTTTTATCTCCTCACCTTTGCCGTCCTGTGGCATCAAATAAATTTCATCTTCGCCTGACTTATCCGAAATGTAGGCGATATATTTACCGTCGGGTGACCATCTTGGCTGGCGCTCGTGAACACCGGGGGTGCCGGTCAAATTTCTTGTAGCTCCGTTCTTTGCCGGCACAGTGAAAATGTCACCACGGGCGGTGAACACGGCCCTGTTACCGTCGGGGGCTATATCCCAGCCCGCGATCGATCTGCCGACCTCGATCATTTTGTCGCGTCCGGTGGCAAAGTCGTCCTGAATTGAGATCACAACTTTTTCGGATTTGTCGGTGGCCACATTCAGCTTCCAGATATATCCGCCATTTTCAAAAACGATGAAATTTCCGCCGATCGAGGGGAATTTAACGTCAAAATCCTTGAAGAAGGTGACCTGCTTCTCAACGTTGGTGTTCAGGTCGATCGAGAAGAGATTCATTGTTCCCGTTCTGTCGGAGGCAAAATAAATCTTGTTGCCTGCCCACATCGGGAAGATATCCTGAGCGGCGTTCTTCAGAACCTGAGTGGTCTTTTTTGTGTCGAAATCGTAGATCCAGACATCGTCAGCCTGCCCACCGCGGTATCTCTTCCATGTTCTGAATTCGCGGAAAACCTGATTGTAAGCGAGCTTTTTGCCGTCGGGTGAGAAAGTACCGAAACCGCCGCGGGGGAGCGGAAGCTGTTCGGCCATTCCGCCTTTGGTATTCACGAAGAAGAGCTGACCTTTCCAGTCGTTCGGTTCTATCCAGCGGCTGCGGAACATCACGGTTTCGTTGTCACGCCATGCCATTACGATGTTGTTTGGACCCATACGGTCGGAGACATCATCCCTCTCCAGGGTTGCAGTAAAGGTGAGGCGCTTCGGAACACCCCCTTCGGCCGGCATCAGATACACTTCGGTATTTCCGTCGTACTGACCGGTGAAAGCTATGTTCTTACCGTCCGGTGAAAATCTTGCGAACATCTCATACCCGTTGTGGGAGGTTATTTTCCTGGCCGTACCGCCGTTCGAGTTCACAACATAAAGGTCGCCCGCGTGGCTGAAGACGATTTTATCACCGTGAACGTTGGGGAATCTAAGGAGTCTTGCTTCCTGCGCGTGCAGAAGTGTCGCGCTAAAAAGCAATGAAAGGAAAAAGATCGTTTTTCTCATATTATCTTCCGTTTATATTAAACAATGACAGATATACAAATTAAAAAACAATTTTTTCAAAAATCGTTCAAAAATGATAAATGGGGAATTTAGTGGTTAGGCTGCTTCTTCCTTCTTGCGGGTGAGGAAGTCGTTCACGTAATCGTTGAACTGGTTGTGGGCTATGCCATTGATCTCGGCGGTTTTGCGGAGCCAGTCGATCTCGGCACGGGCAAGGTCGGAGTCGATATAAGCGAGTTTCAGGGCTTCATCGAGGAATATCTGGGTTATTGCGGGGGAGCTGAACATCAGGGGATTGTCGCTGATGTTTTCATTGATCATCAGATTCTTCAGCACTTCCTCATAGAAGTCGCGGCTGAAGCCGAGCCTGGTGGCTACATCTCTGATAACAT
>RHKR01000310.1 GCA_008363265.1 Chlorobiota bacterium | reverse complement strand
AGTACTATGTGGTTCTCGAACAGCTTAACGACAAGATCGAAGACATTGAAGAGATGTTCTTCAACGACGCGATCAACGATAACTTCAAAGTTCTGCAGTCATTAAGAAGCGAGCTTCGGAAGCTACGGCAGGCGATATGGCCGGTGCGCGATATCATGAACAAGATCCACAAAAAGGAACTCTCCACCTTCTCGAAAGAGACCCTCTTCTACTTCAACGACACCTACGACCACATCAACCAGATAATCGAGATCCTCGAGAACCTGAGAGAAAGCACCCTCGCGCTGATCGATGTTTACATGTCGTACACCAGCAACCGCCTTAACGACATCATGAAGGTACTCACGGTTATTTCCACAATCTTCATGCCGCTTACTTTTATCGCCGGAGTCTATGGAATGAACTTCCACTACATGCCCGAAATAAAACAGTGGTGGGGCTATCCCGCGGTACTCATCCTCATGATCGCTGTGGCCCTCGGATTTTTGAAATATTTTAAGAAGAAGAAATGGTTTTGATCAGTGGTGAGTAGCGAGTGGTGAGGGAAGCATTATCAGTGGTGAGTAGTGAGTAGCGAGTGGCGAGGGAAGTTACCTGTTGTGAGCGATGAGTGATCTTCCGCTGATGCGGAATAAGTTCTCCGCGTTCATCTGTTTGATCTGTGTGCATTAGCGTCCTCCCCAAATAATCCGTGGAATCCGTGTGTAATCCGTGGAATCCGCGTAACCTTTGAAAACTCTACACTCTACACTCCACACTCTATACTAAATTTAGTCCTCCTGTCATAAACCACGAACGAACATCCAAGCAATTTTGTTTTTTAGTATAAAGGATAATTATTCTTTTGGACTAAGGAACATGAAAAACGACAATAAACGGACACTGGTTGTGGTCGGCGCGGGATTCGCGGGACTGCAGCTGGTTAAGAAACTGAAAAATAGTGATCTCCGGATCATTCTTATAGATAAATCGAACCACCACCTCTTTCAGCCGCTCCTCTATCAGGTGGCAATGAGCGCCCTTTCACCCGCCGACATTTCAGCACCGGTAAGAACCATTCTAAAAAAACAGAAAAACGTTGAAGTGATAATGGGCGAAGTGAAAGCGATCGACAAAACCGCAAAGACCCTCTATGTGAACGGGAGTTCGATCGCGTTCGATTGGCTGGTGCTGGCCACAGGCGCGAAACACTCCTATTTTGGCAAAAACGAGTGGGAACAGCACGCCCCGGGTCTGAAAACGCTCGCGGACGCCCTCGCCATCCGTGAAAAAATGCTCCTCTCGTTTGAAGAGGCAGAGAACAACGCGTTCATCGGTGGAAACTGTCCTCCCGTGAAATTCGTGGTGATCGGGGGCGGTCCGACAGGTGTTGAAGTGGCGGGATCACTCGCCGAGATCGCGCGTAAAACCCTGAAGAAAGACTTCAGGAACATCGATACTTCAAAAACCGAGATCGTCCTTCTGGAGGGTTCCGACCGCCTTCTGGCAGCTTACGATCCCCCATTGAACGAAAAAGCACTCGCCGATCTGAAAGCCCTTGGTGTGCAGGTACGATTAAAAACACTGGTCACCGGCATCGATGAAACGGGCGTTTACATCGGCGATGAAAAGATCGAAACGAAAAATGTGATCTGGGCTGCCGGCAATGCAGCCTCACCCCTGATCAAAAGCCTCGAGACTGAAACCGACCGGATGGGTCGTGCGATAGTGCGCGAGAACTGCTCGATCAAAGAAAGCGATGACATTTTCGTGATCGGCGATGCCGCCCACTTCAGTCAGGATGGCAACCCCCTCCCCGGCATAGCACCGGTTGCCATGCAGCAGGGCCGCTACATCGCGAAGCTGATAAAGAACCGGCTGAAAGGCGCAGAAACCCCCGCCTTCAGATATCACGACAAAGGGAGCATGGCCACCATCGGACGCGCAAGAGCAGTGTTCCAATCCGGTAACATCAAGCTATCAGGTTTCATCGCTTGGTTCCTCTGGGTTTTCATCCACATCATGTATCTCATCGGCTTCCGTAACCGCTACCGCGTAATGGCCGAGTGGATGTGGTACTACATTTCGTTCAAGCCTGGAGCGAGACTGATCACCAGATAAGTGTGAACTGTGAACTGTGAACTATGATGTAATAAAAATTTAAGGCACGCAGATACACGCTGATTAGACAGATCAACGCGGAGAGAAATAATTCAAACTCTGCGTAAATCCGTTATATCTGCGTGTATCAGCGTGCTCCTTACATTCTTTGTACCTTCGAGCTTCAATGGTTGATCCTCAACTTCCTGCACCAAGCTAATAGCTAATCCGCCGCGGCGGACTAATCGCTAATAGCTATCCCAACTGCCTGATCTTCCTCATTGCCGGTTTTGGGATTGGTGTGCTTTTCGAGGTGGAAGGTTACAGCAATTCCTTCTTTTGGATTCTTACCGCGGAAATTTCTCGCCAGAAAGAAATAGCTTTTGCCATTTGAGTTAATGAAGCCTGTCTTTCCGCCTTCGTTCATTCTGGAGACTGTGCCGCTGTGTTTTTCGCCGGTGAACTCATTCTCCGAATGATAGGCCTTGAGCTCCTTCAGCAGGGCTTTAAGGTCGATGTTCTCTGCAGGTTTTATTTTCCGGTCGAAGAAGAATTTGAGCATCTCCTGTGGCTTGTTGCCGTTGTCATCGATGGCGGCATGGAACACATATTCAAGATGCTTCTTTGCCAGATCGTTGTTACCGTGCTTTTCAAGGAAAAGGGCTATATCCACCAAAAGATGCCAAATGAATAAGGCTGTCTGACTTCCTGCCGCGTTGAACGCCCGTGAGAAGTAAACCTTTGCATCCTCATCCTGTCCCACTTTCAAAGCAAGTTTCGCGGCCTCATGCCAGATGAACCAGTCGGTTTTCCTCTGCAGGACCTGCCTGTAGATCGTCATCGACTCTTCGTTCTTCCCGAGTGCCTCAAGAACCTGTGCTTTTCTTCTCAGGTTCCAGATATCCGTGGGGTCCTGTTCGAGCATCAGTTCACAAATACGGAGCGCTTCTGAATTGTCGCCTTTTGCCTTTGCCAGTTCAAACGAATACTTCAGGTATTTCGATCTGTCGGATTTCAGTCTGATCGTCTTCCCGTCCTTCACGATCTCCCTCACTTCATCGTTGAATTCATCCGCTTTCGCGAGTGAGAGAAGAGAGCCGGCCTTCTGAAGATCATTGTGCGCAAGCGCGAAATCAACAGCACGGAAGAGGGAATTGGCCCAAATGAAGCTCCCGGCTTCCTTCGGATAATGGTCGATTATCCACCCGGCGGTTTTAGCCGTCTCGGCCGACACTTCCTCATCACTCAGATGGGGATTTATCCTGCTCATGTAAACGCCAAAGCAAAGACTGTTCAGCGCGTACTTATTGTTCTTCACCTCAGCAAAGTGTTTTTTACCGGTCGAAACTGCATCATCGTAGCGCTTCATTTTATTCAGGGCATCGAGCAAATAGCTCAGATTGGCACCTGAGATGCTGCTGTCTCCCGAGGCAACGGGAAGGAGATCGTCGATGATCTTCTGAAAGTTCTTTGCTTTTGAAAGTTCGAAATAGTTTGTACCTGTGTTCATATCATATCCTGTTAGAAATTAGTAAAGATATCTCCTTGGCAAATTCAGCGGAACTGCTGTTCTGTGTTTTTACCTCGATCGCGGTCGGGGTTCCGTTCTTCTTGTAGGAAATGTCGGCTGTCATAATGTTTTCACTGTCGGCTATTTTACATCTTAGTCTCCAGGGCATATGATCTATTCTTCGCACTGAGGCACCGGAAGGTGAAATCACTCTTTCAACCCGCTGGATCAGCACATCCGTAACCGCAGGGTCCGAGGGAGTGCCTGTGATCTCAGGCTCACGATTAGGGAAAGCGAGGAAGACCTTGTTAACGAGTCTGCCCGCAACTTCGCGCAGCCTCCTTTCCGGTATGCTCATCTCACCCGTTGAAGATTCGGGGAACATCACCGATGTTACCTTCATTGCGCCGTTGTATATAATGTCAAATGAAAGATCGGCACCATCATTTTTAACCGAATAACGCAATCGCCACTGAAGCTCCGTGATCGCAACAACAAAATATCCGAGACCTTCAACATACTCAGTTACGCCTGTTTTTAG
>RHKR01000309.1 GCA_008363265.1 Chlorobiota bacterium | reverse complement strand
CCTCAAGTATCCTCTCCACTCTGGTTTTCAGAGCAATATTCCGGTTCTTTTCATCAACGGATGCCTGATTATCCCTGTTGAATAAAGCCAATGCAACAACCGGAATTGTTGAGATGACCAGAAAGCTGAAGGTTAACTGTGTTCTGAATCTGAAGAACAGGGGGGCCAGTTTCCTGAATCCGGCCAGTGTGAAGGCGAGAAAGAGCACCATTATAAAGATGGAATGGAGGAAGAAAAGCTTGAAGAAATTAAAAAGTATTCTTATTGGGTCTTTATCCTTAAGAACTATCACGGTTATGTTGTCACTGTCCTCAGGAACCGGCGCGAAGAAGAAGACGCTTGCCTCATCGCCATCGAACACAGTGCGGTACAACTCTTCCAGGTGGCCTTTACCAACTTTGGCACGGATGCCGGCGAGAACCTCTTCAGGGAGCTGGAGCTCTCCAAAACTTCCGGCGGTCTTACCAGCCGCGAAACGGAAGATCGATACTCTCCGGAGATCGATAATATCGTTGACCGGGTTGGCTTCCGGCTTCATGAACTCGGGGATGCCCGCGCCCGGGACCTGGAAATCACGTTTGAAAACTGTAACCACCGCGAAGTAGCTGCCGCCTGTACCTTCCGCGAACGGAATTGTACCTGAAATAAGCTTGCCTCCTTTCACCTCTGTTTCAGTAATGGCAATATCTGTGAGCGTAGTGTCGGGAGTGTCATTGAACCGCGAAAGAACTGATATCCCAAAAGGTGAAAACCTGTCTTTGAGTTCTGTTCCTTCATAAACAGAGATCTTAAACGGATACACTTCGCCATTTAAAATGCTTGCTGACCATACACGGAAAGCCAGACCCGAAACAGCCTTTTCATTGTTCTTCAGCGACACATCCTGTTTGATAAAAACAGAAAGTGACTGCTGAACGAGGAACCGCATGAAAGTGTCGGTGGGCCGGTTGATCTCGAGAGCGATCTTTTTCAGGGAGTCGCGCTCAAGGTCTTCATTGAACTTGCTGAGAACCACTATAGAGACCACAGACGCGATCAGAGAGATAACGAGAAATGATGACGAGATGGTCGCGCCTTCACGGTTAATGAACCAGACGGATACAGTGAGCAATACCGCTATAATCAAAACGGGGATAGCGGGCAAAAGGCCGGTCTCATATACCAGGAAGTAAAGCAACAGAGGCAGGATCGATACGGCCAAACCGGCAACTCTTTGGACATGAACGGAGAACCCGTTGAATGGTTGAATCTTTCCCAATAACCAGGCCAAACGGGAGGCAGCTCCAAAAAGAAAAAGCACTGCCGGCACAATAAGGGCAAATGATGCCATCAGAATTCCGGCATTCATGAGTATCACTTCCTTGTCAGGAAAGATCGATTCGCCCAGAAAATATCTGAGTGAACTGTCGTAGATCATACTCCTCTGAACTGCTGCAATACCTCTGACAGGTAGAACAGCAAGCCCGGAAAGCAAGCCCGCACCTGCAAGATTGGGGAGTAAACCGCCATATCTGGTCCGCTCCCACCTGATGCCTGTATCAAGAAGGAAAAATGAGAAAAGCGCGCCGGTAAATGCCGTAATGATCAGATTGGCAGGGGAGCCCGCGATCCCGTATCCGAAAACGGATGAAAAATTGGAAGGATCGTCAAGTGATTCGATCCCGAGCAGCCTGCCTGCCTCGAATATCGTGAAAAAAACCCTTAGAAGTATCGCGAATGCCAGAAGCGTTAACGGGTAGGCTACCTTGACCCAATTGCTCGGATGGTAAACAACATGGAAAAGTTCTTTAATCAGGAGATTGAACGCTGAGAAAATGAGTATAACCGCCGCCGCGAAAAGGGAGATGTGGATGAGCGATCTCACTCCGCCGGCACCCGCGACCCCGTTCCCGCTTTTCAGCACCCTGGCTGAGCCGTATGTTTCACCGTTCGAATCCTTAATAAACATTACCCGGGAGTCTTCAGCGGGGTCAGCAAGGGTGAACAGGACCCCGTGCCCCGACTCGATCATCGAAAAAACTGTTCTGGGATCGTCGTACCTGTTCTTTAAGGCGTAGAATCTTTCAAGCTTGGTCAGGGCAACGAGGGTATAATTTTTGCCGTCGATGAGGGCAGGTACAGGAACAGAAAGCCAGGACACCATCGCGTCCGCGAAAATCAGCGGTTTGCCTCTTCTTATCCGCTCAACAAGGGGAGCCGGGAGGCCTTTTGTTACAGGTGAGCCGGCAATAAAAGTGCCTGAAGTGTCGAGGAGGGAGTAGATCAACCCCTGATCATTTGCTGAAGTTAGGGCACTGATGCCCGAGGCAGCCAATTCCTTTGACATTGAACTGGCTTCAGAGTTCAGACGGGCGACCACTTCGCTGATCTGATCATTCAAAAGGGCGGAATCAGCAGAAAGACTTCTTTCGACCGGGGTCTCACGCGGGCTGTAGAGTAGCAGGAGAATTAAAAAGAGGATACCGGAAGAGAGCAAAAGTGCCGTCTTCCGGTATCCTGTCAGAAATTTACGAAGTGAGGTAAAACTCAGTTTACCATGAACTGGGTTATCCTCCAAGTGGTGCCTTCGTATGTAAGGGCGATATAAACAGTGGCATTCTCTCTTTTACCTTTCGACTCAAACACCAGTGCCCCGGTGGCTACGGTTTCCTTGCTTCCCGCTGGAATAGTGAAACTAAAGGTGACGGGGATAAAAGTTTTAAAAAAGTCTTTCAAAATATAAAAAGATTGGTTGCTGCTGAAATATCCCGTGACCCCATTTGGAAGGCTTAAGTAGGAATTTTCTGAAAGATATTTGCTGAAACCTGCCGGATCAGCGTGTTTGATGCCTGATTCGATCTCTTTGAATGCGGTGATGGGGTCAGGATTTTTGGCCTGCTTTCTGCCGCCGGATGAAAAATTAGAAATTTGGGCTCCTGCCAGGAGACTCAGGAGCCCAAAAAGGATTATTGATTTATGGATGGTTTTCATTTAATCACCTCGTTCGCTTAACCGGTTAGCGGGTTCTCTCGAGCTTTCTTGAACCGGTTGAAGGTTTCAGTTGCGGTTCGCCTTCCACGGTCTGGTATGCCCAGTCGAACACTAATCTGTCGGCCGATACTGATTTCACCCTAATCTTTGCGTACTTGTTGTCCCAGAGCCAGAAGACATATGTGTGGCCCGCGTAAACCTTTGCTGATTTGTTGACCGCCCAGCCCGTCTCGGGTGCCCAGGCAATGTCAAGTATGCTTCCGGTCGCGCCCATGTCGCGGATATCTGTGTCATCATAGACTGAGAGATAGTAAACCCCGTTGACCTTTTCGAAGAAGAAGTCGGCATCCTGTGAGTTCCAGGCTACGGTTCTGTACCCTGAGAAGTCGTATCCTGACGATGCAGGGAAAGCCGTGGCTTCGTTCAGCATTTTGTTGAACCCTTCAGGTCTTGGCACCGCGTAAGCGTAGTCGTAGCTGAGCTCTGATTCGTTACCGTTATAGTCGTAAGCAGTTACCGCGTAGAAGTAAGTGTCGCCGTTGCGTACCCCGTAGTCGTCGAACTGTGTGCCGTAAGCAGTGGCAATGTATTCATACCTTCCGCTGTACGAAGTTGAGCTGTAGATCCTGTAACCTTTTACATCTGATTCAGGACTGTGGTCCCAGATCACTGTAGCCACGCCGTCGCCGTTAATAACTTCAACATTTCTGGGGGCTGATGGAGCCCTGTCGTCATAGATGGGATCAACGAAGAAAGAATCCCTGATCCTGCATCCTGAAATAAATAGTGTCGCTGTCGCGAGAATTAAAAGCATTGTTGTCTTTTTCATGGTATCACCTCGTAAATAAAAGTTCTGCTCTTAGTACTACAAGAAGTGTGCCAAAAGATTTCTTTGGGTTTCAGGCGGAATTGCAGGGGGAAGCGGCCTGGAGTGTGTACAGATTTTTAGACGGATGTACAATATTAGGGCTGAATGATGAGGGCTGAAGGATGAACCCTCTCTACTCGCCACTCACCACTCATAACTCACCACTGATGCCAACCAAAAGAGGCTGCCATTTCTGACAGCCCCTCTTAAGGCGCCGCGGCGAACTTAAGTTCTTAAGTTCTTAATGCGCCGCGGCGCACTTAGGTTCTTGAGTTCTTAACTTTTTACAAGTTTACCTTTAT
>RHKR01000308.1 GCA_008363265.1 Chlorobiota bacterium | reverse complement strand
GGATCAGTCCGGGCACTCTTCCGATCTTCCAGCCTGTTGCATTGGTCAGTACATTGCTGAGGTGCTTCAGCGGGGGGATATGATCGTGATCGAATCCCATCAACCGCACTCCCTCTATATATTCCTCACAAACCCTTCCCTGAAGCAGACTGGTTTGCCGCTTGTAGAGATAGCCCCATGTTTCGTTGTCCTCATCAGAGTAGACGGGAGTATTGATCTCATCCCCGACCGGCGGCAGCCCGTCGAGGGTTTGGGGGATGCATCTTGGGTCGATCCCTTCTTCGGCTGCCTTTTCGTAAGCACCCTGTGGTTTCACATTGCTGTCATCCAACACATTGATCTCCATGTATGTTATTGATGGCTTTTATTTGCTCATTTCAAGCATTTTCTCCAAAGGTCGCAAGGCTTTCACCCTGATAACATCGGGAAGTGTTATCTCCGGTGTCCTGTTTACCATGCAGTTATAAAGTTTTTCCATGGTGTTAAGTTTCATATAAGGGCAGTTGTTGCAGTTGCATGACTCCTCCTCGCCGGGTGCCGGAATAAACTTCTTCCACGGGACGGCTTTTTCCATCTGATAGATTATTCCCGGTTCGGTAGCGACTATATATTCGGTTGAAGTGTCTGTCTGCACAAATTTCAGAAGTGCAGATGTGGAGCCGATGTAAAACGCCTTCTCGAGAAGGTGATCTTCACATTCAGGGTGAGCGATAAGTTTCGCTTCAGGGTTCGCGAGCATCAGTTCGAGTATCTTCCTCTCACTGAATGTTTCATGCACGATGCAGGAACCATCCCACAGCACCATTTCCCTCCCCGTTTTCTTCATGATGTATTTGCCGAGATTCTTGTCGGGGGCGAAGATAACCGGCTGGGTTTCGGGAAGCTGTCTTACAATCTTTTCGGCATTGCTCGAGGTGACGATTATATCGCTGAGGGCTTTAATCTCAGCAGAACAGTTGATATAACTGAGCACCATGTGGTCGGGATATCTGTTTCTAAACGCGGTAAAGGGCTCAGCAGGGCAACTGTCAGCGAGTGAGCACCCGGCTTCGAGGTCAGGAAGAAGCACCAGTTTGTCAGGATTAAGTATCTTGGCGGTCTCCGCCATAAAATGGACACCGCAAAAAACTATCACATCCGCCTTCGATTCCTTGGCCTTTCGCGCCAGTTCGAGGCTGTCACCAATGAAATCGGCTATCTCCTGAATATCCCCGGTTTGATAGTAGTGAGCAAGTATCACAGCGTTCATCTTCTCTTTTAGCGCGATTATCTCTTTCTCATAGTCGATAATCACACGATTATCGAGCATATTCTTCAGCATCTCTAATTTCTCTCGTTCTCATTTTTGAAAATTTTTTCTCGTTAACGGAAATTTAGAGATAAATTCCGAAATAAAATATTCGCTTATGCTTCATATTCTTTTGGCACGATAGTTGTTATAATATGGACACTCGATGAGATGTTCCTTTAACCCTCCTTATAGTAACACACAACTACTGCCGGAAATGCGCCCTCTTTTCCGGCAGTTCCTCTTTTAAAGCCAATATTTCTTAAATTTCGGTTTAACATTCAACGTAACTTGATCCATGCGCAAACTTTTTTTCCTTCTTGTTTTTTCTTTTTTCACCGCTTTCGCCGGCGACAGTCTGGTCTTCGTGATCAGAGTCGAAGATATTCAGTCACGGAATGTGAGCTATGCACCCGGGTTGCTCCCCTTTCAGAGGACCGTTGAGTTCAGAGGTGGAAAAGTAACCTGGGCTGTGATTCCACACCGGTTAATTGAAAACCTCAATACTTCAGGTTTCGTTACCGGTCAGTTGCTGACGACAATGGCTGACGGACATGAGATATCCCTTCACGGATATAATCACACCTGTCTGAGATGCGGAAGCACAGGGCATGAATATTACTGCGCCACTCAGGGCTACAACCACCCGTATGCGGTTCAATCAGCCATGACCGATACTTCGCTGAAGATACTGAACGACTCCCTCGGCTTCCGGCCGGTCAGCTTTGTACCACCCGGCCACCACGCCGACACTATCAGCTGGAGGATGCTCGTTGATCAGGGATTCGATATCGTCTCCACCACCGGTACAACAAAACAGTTCAAATATCCGGGGTTGTACAATCTCGCGTCGCATCAGGAATTTACGTGGAGCATGCAACCGGCCGACTACCGGACACAGATGACCAACGCACTCAAAGATATCAGAACGAAAGGGGCGGTGGATGGCTATTATATGCTTCTTCTGCATGATCCTTTCACCCGGCCCGGGTATCAGAACGGGCTTGTTGTTACATGGATCGGAGAACTTTTGGACTCACTAAATATTGAATACGCCGGGAAGATCAGGTACAGAACTCTCACAGAGGCGGCCCGGGCTTTCAGGGATGCCCCCTCCCATCTGGCCGGTGAGCCCGAGAGCGTTCCTGATGGATTTATATTGAAGCAGAATTTCCCGAATCCTTTCAATCCATCGACTGTAATTGAGTTCAGCACCCCTTCTGGCGGCAACGCGTCACTGAAAGTTTATGATGTGCTGGGGCGTGCGGTGGCCACATTACTGGATGGTCTTGTGGATGCCGGAAGCCATTCTTTGAGGTTTGATGCGAATGGACTCGGTAGCGGGATCTACTTTTACAGGCTCACTATTAACGGATCGACGCTCTCACGGAAGATGCAGTTGTCGAAATAACCGGCTATCTGATCCGCTGTTCAAGCATCTTGTCAAAGGAATATTTTCCCGCGCCATAGATCAGCAGGAAGATCAGCATCATGGTCATTGAGAAATCATTTCTTGAAGCATGAGCCATAGACCAGAAACCGTCTTTCATCAGCACGGGGATCTTGGTGGTGTAAATCGCGACACTCATGATCACAACGAGGGGTATCGCCGCAAGACGGGTCATAAATCCGGCAAGAACAAGAGCACCACATACTACCTCAAATACCGCTACGAAATAGGCAAGGAACTCCGGGTTTTCAAAACCGATCTTGGTGAACCTGCCTGCACCAACCAGATCCGGGTATAAGAACTTCTGAATACCTTCCGACACAAACACCAGACCAACAAGGAGTCTGGGTAATATCGAACGGTTATCATCCACAGATCTGATCATCTTGATCAAGAACTCTTTCAATGGATTCCTCCTCTCATATTATTCCCATTCCCAGTAACACACCGATCACTATCAACATTACGGCCACGATCGAGTGAACCGCATCGAGAGTAACCTTTTTAAGGAGCCGCTTACCAAGGATGGCTCCGGTCATTGCAAAGAGAACTGCGGCGATCAGAAGCGGCAGGTTGCCGGTAAGATCAGCATCCACAAATCTGGTCGAGTATACAGATAATCTTGAAATATCTATTACAACAGCAATAGCCACTCCGGTTGCAATGTAGCTCTCCTTGCTCAATCCCGCTTTTATCAGAAAAGCGCTTCGAAGTGCCCCCTGAATCCCTGTAAGTCCACCGAAGAACCCGCTCAAAAGACCGCCGTAGACCATTTTATCATTACCGAACTCAAGTTTCTTAAATTTCGGAGTCAGGTCGAGGGCAGCGAATACAATAAGGAGGATGGCGATCACAAGATTAACCGGCAACACTTCAAAAGTGCTCCCGCCAAGAGTATACCTGAAAAGGACGGGCATCCCTGTGATCGCAGTGAGCAGGAATGCACCTGCAAAAGAGGTCAGCACAGCGGGCACACCGAATCTTATCAATACAGGGCGCGAGACATCAGTTCTGACAAGGTAGAGTTTGAATATGTTGTTTGTGAAATGGACAACGCCGGTAAGAGCGACGGCCACTTCAACCGGGAAAAAGATAGCCATAACCGGTGTAAGGATGGTCCCGAGTCCAAAACCGGAAAAAAATGTCAGGATCGATGCAAAAAGCGCAACGGCACTTACAATTGCAACTTCCAATAAAACCTCATTTTATTGTGCTCTTCATATAATCAATCGCATTCACAACATCGTGCTCATCGCAATCAACATCAATATGGAGTTCACCAGGATCACCGATCAAAACAAATTTTACTTTCCCGTTGATCCTCTTTTTGTCGCCCTGCATCGCCCGATAAATGGAACCTGTATCAAGTAATGCGATCTTTTTGTCAACCGGGTAACGGTTC
>RHKR01000307.1:2113-6269 GCA_008363265.1 Chlorobiota bacterium | reverse complement strand
ACCGTTAACAACACCAGTGTGTTGGGGACTTTGATCTTCAGTCTCATATCGTGTTTTTTTCTTTGTTGCTTGACATTTAACCACAGAATGGTTAAGTTATTTTTCTGAGTTTAAAATTATTAAAAGTTGACCATAAAATGAAAACATTTGTTACACTTTTTCTCATCACTGTAAAAATTTTTTCACAACCCATCTCCTTCCCTCTCGATACTGTTGCCGCTAACGACCTTTTCAACAACAGACAAACGATGGCTCTCGATTCAAACGATGTACTGCACATTGTTTATTCAGGCAGTCAGGGCTCTACAAGTTCGACAAGGGAGATCTTCTATGCCGTGGAAAGAGGAAATGGTGAGTTCGAAACCACCCAGATAACCACGGATAATCTCGATCAGAACTACCCCACCATCTCGATTGACGGAAATGGAAAGATCCACATCGGTATGATCGGGTACGACACGCAGACCTCTAATTACCAGGTTAAATATACAAACAATGTCTCCGGCGCGTTCTTTCCTCCCCGATCAATTACAACCGGTGGATTGAACAAGGCAACTCCCGGATCGGCTGTCGGTCCTGATGGAAGAGTGCACTTCGCGTATTTCACTTACGCGGATGGGGCTGACAAGGCTTACTACCGGTGGTACAATCCTGCCGATTCTACGATGTCGCCGGAGGTATATCTGGCAGACGGCGAAACTTCAGGCGACCTCGACGCTCAAGTGATGTTCGACGGAAACGGAAAACTCCACATCCTGCTGAAAGCGGGAGGCGTTTTCACAGGACAATTGAAATACTTTAATGATATCTCCGGAACACTTCAGGAGGTGCAAACAGGTGTTTCTGTAAATGTAGCCAACGCGAGACTCGTGATCGACAGCAACAATAAAGTTCACATCGTTTTCCGCAATGACTCAACCGACCGGCTGAACTACATAAATAATATATCAGGAGGGTTTTCATCCCCTGTCATCTTCTCCCCTGCAGGTCAGATGCCCGCGGGTTACTCGAACATTGCAATCGATGATAACGACAGGATATATGTAATTTATCAGTCATCACAGTCAGCGTCCGGAAAAGGCTTTTACCTGATCCACGGCAAGGATGGTGTTTTCTCTGACACCATGCTCGTTTTCGCGGCCGGATCACCTTATGTTACCCGGAACACCAGCGCGGTGGTTGCCCGTGGAAATGGTGAAGTGGCGATGACCTTCTCACCCGCCCTGGTGAGGAACAGTCTTGTAATTTGTGATATTCTCTACATGAAGGGAAAACTTTTTAAGGAACCGGCTATTCTGGTGAAAGATTCGGTCATGGATTTTGGGGTCGTTCCGGTAAACGGAATGGGCAACTATGATCTGTATATCTGGAACAAAGGTGATACAACCCTCCACATCAACCGCTTTTCATGGACAAAAACTGATTTTTCGATCCGGCTCGACTATCCGGAGTATATCGCTCCCGGTGACTCTGATCTCGCCAATTTTGCACTTTTCCCCCTCTCTCCGGGTCCGAAACTGGATACACTCAGGATATACTCAAATGATCCGCAGGATTCGGTGATCACCGTGATAATGAAAGGTTATGTTGAGGGAAACCCGGCGATCTCAGTCTCAAAAGATTCGATGTTCCTGCAGTACACAACGGGATGGTTCACTCGCGACTCGTTTTATGTGAAGAACACCGGTTTTGATACGCTCGCGGTTGATACGATCTTCGCTTCCGGATGGCTGGACTTTTATCTGATGATCGACCCCCCGAACGGGCAACTGATCCCGCCGGGTGACTCGGTGATGGTTTATGTTGAACTGATGATACCGGTGACCGAAGCACCTCCTGTTTTCGACGATACACTCTTTATCCATTCGAACGATCCTCTCAAGCCCGTTTCGATCATCTTCATTAAATGGGAACTCCCGCAGTCTGCGGAAAGTGAAGTGGTGCCTCTGGAGTATGGGTTGGAACAAAATTTCCCGAACCCGTTCAACCCTGAAACCGTGATTGATTTCTCCCTGAAAAAAGAAGGTTTCGTTACTCTGGAAATTTTCAACTCAACCGGTGAAAAGATCCGCACGCTTGTGAGTTCCTCCCTGGCAGCAGGAAAGCACTCAGTCAGGTTTGACGCTGCGACACTTCCATCGGGAGTCTATCTCTACCGTCTTAACGCCGGGGACTTCACCTCCACCAGGAAGATGCTGCTGCTGAGGTGATTGGGTTATGTTTTGACAGGAATTAGTTATATATTTGCTAACCAATAATTTTAAACGGATATGGAAAAACCTGTCACAATAAATCTTGACCAGGAAGTTCTCGAAAGAGCGCTACGGCTTGCTGAAGAAAAGCACAAGTCTCTATCTGAGATTGTTAGTGAACTTTTGTCAGACTTCGTAAGAAATGAAGGCCGAACCAAGGAAGAACTACTCTCAATTATTCATGAAATGGCCGGTTCGTATGGGCCGCTTAAAGAAGATATAGATCCAAAAAGTGAACGGCACAAATATTTGGATGAGAAATACTTGGAAGTAAAAGCCTCTTGACAATCCTCGGAATTGACCCGGGCACGATAAAGTGCGGATATGGTATCATCAAGAAGAACGGGAATAAACAGGAAGCACTCGGATACGGAATAATCCATGTTCCGGGAAAGCTGGAGATGCCCGATAAGTTGGCATACCTATACAACGAAATTGAAAATATCATAAGGCAGTACCAACCGGCTGAATGCGCGGTAGAAACAGCGTTTTACGGGAAGAATATACAATCGGCACTGAAGCTGGGTTACGCGAGAGGTACGGCGATAATCGCGGCGGTAAGGGGTAGACTAAAGATCTCTGAATTCTCCCCCAAGGAAGTGAAAAAATCAGTAACCGGAAAAGGCTCTGCCTCCAAGGAGCAGGTAAACTTTATGGTTAAAACCCTGCTAAACCTCGGCAGTAAAGAAATTCCCCTCGATGCGTCCGATGCCTTGGCCATCGCCCTGTGCGCTTCCTTCAAACCGGAAGAATCGGAAAAACGCCCCAACTCATGGGAAGAATTCGTAAAAAAGAACCCCGAAAAACTAATAAATACTCATAACTCATCGCTCATAACTCATAACTCAAAATGATAGGTTTCCTCAAAGGCCAACTCCTAATTAAAAAGCCCACTCAACTTCTGATAGATGTTAACGGTGTGGGTTACGAAGTTTCAATATCGTTGATGACATTCGAAAAGATCGGTGACGCTGACGACGCAGCGCTCTTCATTCACACAAATGTAAGTCAGGATGCCATCACGCTGTACGGTTTCTCAAGTGAGGATGAGCGGGAGATGTTCAGGTTGCTGGTTTCTGTATCAGGGGTTGGTCCAAAGACTGCTCTCGCGTTGCTCTCAGGTATAAGAGTTGACGAACTGAGATTCGCGATAGAAACGGGTGACACCCACAGGATCCACGCGGCTCCTGGGATTGGAAAGAAGACGGCTGAAAGATTGGTACTTGAACTTAAAGGAAAGGTATCAAATATTCAGACAGGAACTTCTTCGGTATTCTCACAGAGAGGGGCAAGGGCAGATGCCCTCACCGCTCTTGTAACTCTCGGTTTCAATGCTAAATCTGCAGAGAAAGTTGTTGATGCCATCACGGGCGAAGACCCCGCTGCAACAGTGGATGAGATCGTTAAACAGGCACTGAAAAAACTTACAGGTTAGCCGTTTATTTTACCGTTGCCTTTACAACCGGAACGCCCTCGACATATCCCTCAAGAACATCACCGGAGGTCACCCTTCCGACACCTGCCGGTGTACCGGTAAAGACCAGATCACCCTTTTCGATCGTCATCATTTTTGAAAGTTCGGCAACTATCGGCGCGGGCTTGAAGATCATATCCTGAAGTGGACCGTTCTGTCTTAGCTCACCATTCACATGAAGGATGATCTTTTTGTCAAGCGTGAGGTTGAGGTCTTCCTTAAGAATGAATTCCGAAAGGATCGCGGCGTTATCGAAGCACTTCGCCTTCTCCCAAGGGTGTCCCTTCCCTTTAAGGAGGTCTTGCTGGTCTCTGAGGGTCATGTCCAGACCTGTTGCATAGCCGATAATCGCCTCTTCAGCCTCTTCAACCGTGGCATTTTTAAGGTTTTTACCGATAAGCAGTACAAGTTCAGTTTCGTAATGCATGTT
>RHKR01000307.1:0-2102 GCA_008363265.1 Chlorobiota bacterium | reverse complement strand
CTTCAATTTCTGCACCAGACCAGGCGAGATTTGAGGTTGGTTTCATGAAGAAGATCGGAAATTCCGGCACTTCATTGCCCAGCTCTTTCGCGTGTTCTTCGTAGTTTCTTCCGACACAGAGAACTTTTCCCGGGTGGAAGGTGCCGGTCTTTGTCTTAATTTCAAGTGTTGACATTCTGTTTCCTATAAAATAATAACTGTGTTAAGTCCTATTCTGAATGGCCGGTCATCCACCTGAGTAAGGCGCCAGCCGAAGTCGATCCTGACGGGCATCAACTGAGTTGAAACCCCAAAACCCGCTTCGTAAAGTGGTTCCGCGAGTCTCTTGATCCCCCAAGGGTAGAGATCCGAAGTGGCCCTGTTATACTCGATCATACCCGCGTTAACGAAAGCGTTGAACTGAACATTCAGCTTCTTCAGCGAGGAGATACCCAAAAGTCTGAAAGGAAGATTACCAAGGTTCTGATCAACGAAAACCATCCATCCCCTGTCGCCGCTGTACTCGCCGAGGTCGAGGGTCCTGAACGACTGGTTCTGAGCTGTCGCGTTAATGTTACCGGGAAGCGAGTAGAGCATCTGCAATGGCATTCCCCCCTCAGTCGTGAATCCGAATGCCCTAACCGTCATGGTGGTGTTCAGCGATGTCCTGAGGAACATCCGTGCGTTAACGCCGTAACTTTTATACTCGACGCCTGAACTCATTGAGGCGGGGGCGTATTTGAAGTCGAACCCTCCAACGATATGGAAACTGCCCCAAAGCCTGCGCCTGTTCAAACCGTTCTCAATATAATCCCTGGGATCGATCGAAATGCCGGCAGAAAACTCGTTCAATCTCATTTCAGTGACGGGAGAATTGGGCCGATACGATTTACTTCCATTAAGTATCGAAACATTCGAGTTAACCACGGCTGAATTATCTGTCCGGTTCTGAAATCCGAGATCAAGCGAGATTAACGGAAATATCTCTCCCGAATAGTCGAAACGGAACCCTTTAGTGTAAAAATAGTCGTTGAAATCTGCCTTCGAAATGAGCGTGGCCAGTGTGGTGAAGATCTTCCCATAGTCGCGGTTGCTCCTGTTAAGCACATCAACATTGTTGAATGCCCTAAATGAGAGTCGATGAGTTCTGTACTCGCCCAAAAGATAGCTCAAACTGAATGAAGGTTTGAATTTCTCATCAGCGGTTCCGTAGCTCAGATCGAGTGTGCTGTTCAAACGGTTGTTATCAAGGTTAGCGGCCGAAACACGGAAATCGATCGCGTGACCTTCCACCGGATTGAAATGATACATCGAAAGGGGGGCGCTGGTGGTAAAATTTTCATCAAACCGGATCCGGTCGGAAAAGAGGGAGAAATTATCCCAGAAGCCATCAGGTCCGTTCTGCAGGGAGTCGATCCTTGTGTATGCCGCGAGCTCTTCGGCGGTGTTCGGGATGCCTTGATAAGTCACCCAAAAGGTTGAATCTTTGGTATCGGCATCAGATAAAACCTTGACCACTGCCCCGCTGAAGGTTTCATCACCAAGGGGGAGGTTTATCTCATAACTGTTCAGCGAAGTGCTCAATTCGATCCCGCCTTTAAGAAGTCCGAGGTAGTTTACCTTTCCGCTCACCCGGAAATCGGACGGCATGTAGATCTTCTCCTCACCATATTCAAAATATTGCTGCTCGAAACTTAGGGTATCGAAGAAATCGGCGACGGTACCCACGCGGTTCGCCGATAACTCCACTTTGATGAGATCGAATGTTTTGTCGAGAATGTAGAGGTTCCCCTTGAATCCGGGATCGGCCGGATCATCAGGTTCCATGTGGATCTTGAATACATTCTTGTGGTCGATCGAAAGGGTGTCTTTGATGTAGTAATAGTAGTATGAAAGGGCGTTGTCGGCAATGGGGCCTACAAAGTTGTTGTTAGCAAAGAAAATTATCTGATCTTCGTAAAAATTCGAGATGAATCTACCACCTGAGATTATATTGGCTATCTGCGGAATGTTTGCCGTCTGCCTCCTGGCGAGGATCAGTTCCTTGTAGTCGGAAGGGGCGCGGTAATATGACTCAGAGACATTCTCTATGATCCCGGTTATCTTAAGAGATCCGGTATCCG
>RHKR01000306.1 GCA_008363265.1 Chlorobiota bacterium | reverse complement strand
ACAATAAATACTACACAGGCATTATTCTTAACCTTTCAGGCTGCAACATCAACCGTGAAATGCTTTGGGAAATACGCGAAAGACTTGTTGACCTGAAAAAGACGGGAAAGAAAGTCCTGATTTACATCGACGGCGGTGGCTTCGATATCTACCATTTCGCCTCAGTTGCAGACAAAATAGTTATTGATCCTGTTTCAACGATCACCCTGCCGGGCTTTGCGGTCAGCAAAACGTACCTGAAGGGAATGCTCGATAAACTCGGTATCGGTGTTGAAGAGTGGAGGTTCTTCAAATACAAGTCAGCCTACGAAACCCTCGCCCGCACAAGCGCGAGTGAGGCGGACAAGGAACAGCGACAGGAACTGATCAACGATTTCTACGATCTGGCGAAAAAAGATATAACGGCTACACGTCCATGGCTCGCCGGTTCGTTTGATGAAATAGTGAATAACAGGGTCATTATAGATCAGGATGACGCTCTGAAACTCGGTCTGGTGGATACCATCGCGAGATACGACGAACTCGAAAAAATTTACAATTCGATGACCGGTACAAGGTCATCAGTAACCGGCCTCGGAGCGGCCTCTTTCGACCGTCAGCCCGATGACAGAAGATGGGGTGAACCCTCAAAGATCGCGATAATCTACGCTATCGGTGCCTGCGCGATGGATGACGGAATAACCGCCCGTAGACTTATCAACGACGTGCGGGCCGCTGCCGGAAGAGGTGATGTGAAAGCAATCGTGCTCAGGGTTGATTCCCCGGGAGGCGACGGGAAGGCATCAGACTACATAGCCGAAGCACTCAGAAAATATGCCAAGGGCAAACCTGTTATAATCACTCAAGGTTCTGTTGCCGCGTCAGGTGGCTACTGGCTCTCGATGTACGGAGATACGATCATAGCTGCACCCAACACTATCACAGGTTCCATCGGTGTGATCGGCGGATGGTATTATAACAAAGGATTTTCCGACTGGACAGGTCTCACCTCCGATGTGGTTAAAAAAGGTGACCGTGCCGATCTTTTCACAGGTGTTACTGTTCCATTGCTTGGGATGACCATCCCTTCACGCAATCTGACTGATGATGAAAAAGTCAAAGTGAAGGAACAGTTCATAACATTCTATGAAATGTTCAAGAAGAAAGTGGCCGACGGGAGAAAAATGTCGATGGAAGATGTTGAGAAAGTGGCTCAGGGAAGGGTTTGGTCAGGTGTTGACGGATTGAACAACGGCCTGGTCGATCAACTTGGCGGTCTGCACGACGCGATCAAACTGGCTGCCAAAAACGCCGGACTTGACGAGTATGAGATAGTTGAATACCCTAATCAGCCCCTGTTCGATCTCGGTGCCCTGCTTGGTATCCCTTCAATTCCCTCGTTCGAGGATTCCGCGTTCATGAAAGACCTCCTGCTCCGCTTAAAGAACAACGGTCTCCCGCTCTACATGATCCCTGATGAGTACAGGGACCTTATTGATTAAATTTACATCCGCAGCACGGAATCTTATGCAGTTCCGTGCTGCGGTTCCTTTATAATATACTGCTCATCACGTAGTAGACAGCCATCGCGATAACTGCCGTTACCGGTATTGTAAGAACCCATGCCCAAAGAAGTTCGTAGGTTACCTGCCACTTCACCGCGCTTAATCTTTTTGTTATTCCCGAACCGATAATACAGCCGGTGATAGTGTGTGTTGTGCTTACGGGAATACCGAACAATGCGGTTCCAAACAGGGTGAGAGCTCCCGAGGTTTCAGCGGTAAATCCTTCGAACGGACGCAGTTTTGTGATCTTCTGTCCCATCGTTTTTACAATTTTCCAACCTCCGGAGAGTGTTCCCAGGGCTATGGCCGCGTGACATGAAAGAACCACCCAAAGTGGTATCTCCGCGTCAGGAGCGTGGTATCCGGTGGTTACAAGTCCCATATAAATCACACCCATCATTTTCTGCGCGTCGTTCGATCCGTGACCAAGGCTGTAGGCTGCTGAAGAGAGCAACTGCAGTTTTCTGAAAACTTTGTCAACCTTTCTCGGCGCGAAATTTCTGCACAGGTATAGAACAAGAAGAGAAAAGAAGTAAGCGGTGATTATACCGATCATCGGAGCAACAAAAATAAAAACTATGATAGTAACAACCGATGAAGCAAATATGGCGGAGAATCCTCCCTTGATTATCGCTGCCCCTACCAGCCCGCCGATCAGAGTGTGCGAAGAACTTGATGGTATTCCGAACCACCAGGTGAGAAGGTTCCAGATTATCGCTGCAGTCAGTCCACTGCCGATAACGGTGAGATCAACCACATTCTGCTCAATTATCCCCTTACCGATCGTGTTGGCAACATGAAGACCAAGGATAAGAAATGCAATAAAATTGAAAAAGGCTGCCCAGGCAACCGCCCATTTGGGTGATAGTACCCTGGTTGAAACAATCGTGGCGATCGAATTGGCCGCGTCGTGGAATCCGTTTATGAAATCAAAGGCCAGTGCCAGAAAAATTATCAGTAAAAGGCCGATCAGCTGGAAATCCATTAAATCACCCTGATCACGAATTTTTGATCAATATCGACTGGATAACATTAACGCAGGTCTGACACTTGTCGGCGGCTTTTTCGAGTTGCTCAAGCACTTCCTTGTTCTTGATCACCTCGAGGGCGTTCGCGTTTTCATCGTGGAAAAGATTTTTAAGTGAGTCGCGGTAAACCTTGTCAGCTTCCGACTCCAGTTTTCTTATCTCTTCAAGCCGGCTGAAATCGTGTCCGTAATTATCGAGAGTGGATAAAATTTCTTTGAGTATCAAAATCTGATTGTAGATGATCGCCGACATTTCAGCTGCGCCGTCAACTTTCTTTTTAATATTGAACGTGTGAATTCGCACTGTTACAGCCAGAAGGATATCACTGATATCGTCGATCTTTTTTATGAGAGAGAATATGTCCTCCCTGTCGAAGGGGGTTATGAATGTTTCGTTGAGGCGTTTGATGGCGGTGTTGGCAACTTCATCACACTGCTTCTCGAGGGGTTTTATTTTCTTGAATATTTCATTTTCATAGCTGTCGGAAGAGAAAAACTCCTTTGCAATGTTCCCCATTTGCTCGATGATCGAGATCATCGAGTTAAAGTCGTTAAAGTATGAATCCTCTTTTGGTAAAAACTTCTTAAACATCTTGAATTTCCGTAAAGATTAAAAATCGTACTGTAAACTTCGGAATATTTGATGATTCACTGATCATTTATTCACACGCTCTATATATAAATATCTATTTAGTTTAAATATTATTAGTTGTTATTATCGTGTTGATATGTTGATAACCATGTTAAGATGTTGAAACTAAATCAGTTGACATGCTGAGAAATCAAAAGAGCCGGGTGGATAAGCCGGCTCTTAAAATTCAGTTGTCAACATTGTGTATATAACTCAAAGTTTTCAACATCGTAATCACACGCTTTCAACATCATATCCACAGGTTATGAACAGAGGAGTTCGATCTTGTTACGGATCTCATCAACCATCTCTTTTGATCTGGTGTTTGTGTTGATCATGTTCTCGATCTCGGTTACCGCGTGAATCACGGTTGAGTGATCCCTTCCACCGAAGTGGAGGCCGATCATTTTGAGAGTGGAATTGGTCATCATTTTGGAAAGATACATGGCTATCTGCCGCGCTTCCGCTATCTCCTTCTTTCTGGTTTTGTCGCGGATCTTCTTTTCGTCGATCTTCAGATACTCGCAGACAACCTTGGTTATCACATCAATACCGATGTTAACTTTTTTTGTTGTGGATATTTCCCTCACAACTTTTTTAACCATGTCAAAGTTAATGTCACCCGGACCGAAGGAAATCTTTGCAAGGAGTTTCAGCAGCACACCTTCAAGTTCCCTGATGTTTGAAGTGATATGGGTGGCAATGTAATCGAGCATCTCTCCGTTAAGACGGATATTATAGAGATCGGCTTTTTTATTCAGGATGGCAAGTCTTGTTTCAAAATCAGGCGGCTGGATATCAGTGGTTAAGCCCCAGTTAAATCTGGAGATCAGACGGTCGCTTATGCCCGTGAGTTCATTCGGTGGACGGTCGCTGGTGAGAACTATCTGTTTACCCGCCTGATGCAGCGTGTTGAATATAAAGAAGAATTCATCAAGGGTTCTCTCTTTGCCGGAGAGCC
>RHKR01000305.1 GCA_008363265.1 Chlorobiota bacterium | reverse complement strand
TTGAACCCGTCTTCTTTTAATACTCAAATCTGACTGTGAAATTGTGTACCGAGTTGAAGATGCCGAACGGTGTGTAGGCATAGTCAATGGCCAGTTTTACACCTTCGAGTTCAGGTCTGAGACCGAAGCCGAGGTTGTACTGTTTCTCATCGTTGGGGAACGAAACACCGCCACGGAGGAAAACCCACTTCATGAAGCTGTATTCGCCACCGATGTAGAGCTGTTCGGGAAAGTCACGCGGGTGCGCTACATCCACGGCAAGAAGGAACGAGTGCTGTTTCGCGAGATCAGGGATCAGGTCAACCATGTTCATGGCAACACCGATCTTGAAGTTCAGCGGAAGCTGGAAACCATCTTCCTTGTACTTGATCTCGGTCGAGAAGTTTCTTACGCTCATACCGAAGTTCAGGCTTTTGAAACCGGTCTTGTAGAAGATACCGAAATCGTAAGCGAATGTTGAAAGCATGTTCTCTTCGGTGACGAGCTGGCCATTGGCGTCGAGCGACATGGGGCTCACACCGAGATTCTGACGGACCCATTTAACCTGGCCGCCTACTGAGAACTTCTCGGAGAGGGCGTTGGCGTAACCGACACCGATCGAGATCGCTGTTGGTGAGAAGGTACCCCAGTCACGATATCCCCTTTCGGTGGAACCGTCTACAACAGTTCCCTGCAGATCGCCGTAATTAACCGAAACGAGTGAGAACCCGAATTTACCCCAAGCGGGATCATCCGGTTGGAACGAAGCGCTCGCGTAGAGGTAATTGATATCGGCGATCCATTTGTTAACACCAACGGCGGCATCCATTTTAGTGTCACCGAAGGCCATGGAGGCCGGATTGTAAAAGAGGCCTGCCGAGTTTGAGGTTACGGCGGTAAAGGTTTCACCCATTCCGGTAGCCCTCGCGTCAGTGGGCGCGCTGATAAATTTCATGCCAGACTGTGCTAACTTTGTCCTTTGTCCAAATGTTTCAGGCTGGAGAAAGCTTACGGCGAGAAGAATTACAGCCGTAAAAAACAGATACTTTTTCATAATCTTTTCCGTCCCGGTTAAGTTAGCGAATGATGACAAATTTAAGAGTGGTTTTTTCACCGGTTTTGGTGTCAGTTACCACGGCGATATAAACACCGCTCACGACGATCTGACCTGATGAAGTTACCTGGTTCCAGAATTCATCTCCTGATCCATCGGTATGCTCAATGGTTCTGATAAGTTCGCCCATTTCGGTGTAGATCTTGATCGTACACTCGCCGGGGATGTCATAGAACGCTATTCTGTCGCCTGCTGCTCCACCCGGGAATCTCACCTGATCAGGCGCGGAAGCCGAGTTGTAAGGATTCGGTACAATTCTGATCTGGCTCATCGAAGTGCCGGCCTGTCTCTTAAGTCTCGCGGGGTCGTACGACTGGCTGTAGTAGCGTGAGCTCTTTGCTCCATCCGCACCGACGCATGCTACATAATAGTAGTAGTCGAAACCTCTTGAGAGCGAAGTGTCGTTGAACGAGGTTGTACCCGCGGGCAGCGACTGGATCAGATAGTAGGTTGAGTCAACATTCGATGAAGCTCTCCAGATCTCATAACCCGCTGGGTTTTCGCCGTCATAGAGTGTCCATGAAAGAGCTACCCTGTCACCACCCGACTTGATATCAAGGATCTTCGGTGGCTTTGGGGGATTTGGAACGGTTGCCCAGTTGGCGTCGAAAGCGGCTTTGATCTTCCTGAATGTTGCCATCAGGGAGTCTTTACCCTTCATAACTTCCTGGTTTTTCTGAAGCGCGGTAATAGTACCGGCTTTGAATTTCTTTCCAACATCGAGACCGGCTTCGTAACCCATACCCGCGGCAGCTTCTGCCCAAATAATGGTTATTGAATCGCCCGGTGCAAGAGTGTAAGGTCCGTAGCCGTTGAACGCGGAAGTACCGCCTGTACCGGTGCCGTAGGGAGCAGCGGTCTGAGCGGCGTAGTTACCGTCAGGCTGAACCGATTTTGCATGTCTTGGTGATTTGTGTCCCGCAGACATCAGGGCATATTCGCCCTGCATCTTGCTTACGTTGAATGCGTTATTACCCGCGAGGAACTCGTTCCTGTCGGAATCTTCCCAAATGGTGGTTGAAGGCTGCATCGGATCATCGGTCTTGTCAGTGGCTGATTTGTCAGCATGAAGAGTGATGGCTCCAAGGAACTGCCATGCGGCAAGTCTTCCCACCGTGTCACCCTTGTCAAGGTAACGTGAGGCGTTCGAGTTGATCGACCAGATGGGACCGCCGATATTGTCGTAAGTCACCTCTTTGCCGGGGTGATAACCATGCCAGGCGAACTGAGCTCTGAATGATTCAGAGGGAGGATCCACTTCGACACCGTCACCGCGGGAGTCAACCATAGTGTTGATACCCCAACCGGACGAGTTACCTATCACGTAACGGGCCTGTTTGTTAACCGCCCAACGGTACATGTAGGAGACGTAAACGCCTGTAAGTGTGTTGGCCGGAAGTTCGATCGTGGCAGGGTCTGCATCGGTATTACCGGTATTCTTGTAGGTGTACTCGTTCACGATGAAGTTATCGTAACCCGGGGCGCTGAACTGGTAGATCCTGCGGCGCATTGTAAGACCCAGCTGGGTATGCACCACGTTGTCGATCATCCTGTCCCATTTCATTGTGGGGTCGATCCTGTCGATCGAGACATCCTTCTCGTAAGACTGGTTACCGTCGACGTTTACAACGGGAGCTTCGAACTTTGAAATAAGTTCAAATTTTTCGGGAAATGCTGCCCAGAATGAAGGGTTTCTTGGTCCGATCGCCACAACTTTAACCGGGTAGAAGTTTCCTTTTTCATCGGTAAAGTTTGCGGCTCCGATCCAGTGACCTTTCATGGCCTGCATATCCTGATATCTATAGATGGCGGGGTAAGCCATACCATCCTGCTGGGTCTTGATGAAACCCTGCTCTTCCAGCTCACTGCCGATCTCGGAGTACCAGTTGTGCAGGGAGCCGACAGACATCCATTTGTTTCTGAACTGCGCGTTCGCGTCCACTGCCATTACAACAAGCAGAAGCAAAAGAACAGATAAAAATTTACGCTTAAAATCTTTTTTCATTTTTTCCTCGGATTTGTATTCCATTCCTCGTTCTGAAAATTACTTGATCTCGATCATGAGTCTGAGACCCCAGTAAACCACTCTCGGGTTAGTGAACGCAGTGTAGGAAAGATTAGGCATGTCGATATACGACTTGTTTTTACGCCATTCATCTTTCTGAGCATCACTCGCGCTGTTATCCCAGGGGATGTATTCACCGGTTCTGATGTCACCCGGCTTGTCGTCGCCGACGATGTTGTTGTATCCGAACTTGCTGAAATCTTCAGGAAGGTGGAGTGACTGCATGTAGGCGTCATAATCTTTCGCGTCAACGAAACCGGCTCTGTAGTCGAGGTATTTAATGTTGAATACATTAGAAATGTCAGCAAAGAGCTCGATGGCAGCAGGCCCGAACTTGAAGGTTTTGGATATCCTTACATCGACATTCCAAAAGTCTTTCCACTGAATGTTGTTCGAGTATCCGGGACGGGTGCCGCCGGGACCTGTCCAGCTGAAATATGAACCCGATGACCATGAAGCAAGAAGGTTGATCCTGATATCTTCGAGGAGGTAAACTCCGCCGACCTCGGGGCCGAACTCCATAGGAGTAAAGATATCGATATTCGCTCTGCCGTAAGGCTGCGGAACAGGTTTAACCTGATCGAAGAGAGCTGTATTTCTTTCCGATTCCCTCTGAAGGGCAGGATTCTCATAGTAGGTCGGGAGACCGAAATAACCGTAAGAACTAACCATGTAAGTATAGTTGATGAAACCGGTTATCCACTCGCCTCTGTTCTTTGTGAGGGTAACCTCGAAACCGCGAATATCACGGTACATGTTCGGTTCCGGAACACTGTAAGAAACCGAGTTGTCACGGCTTACATAACCAACAAGTCTCGACTCATCGGTAACATCCTTGTAGTAACCGGCGAGTCTGAGGAGGAACATGTCAGCGAGGTTGTGCTCGTAGCCAAGCTCGTAGGCAACAGTTTTAGGAAGCGGGTTGTTCGGGTTTGCAAGTCTCGTAATGGCGTTGTTGGCCTGATTTCTTCTGAGGAGATAGAGGTTCTCAGGAGCAGGCATCGATCTGAAGTGGCCAT
>RHKR01000304.1 GCA_008363265.1 Chlorobiota bacterium | reverse complement strand
GATATCACGTTCGAAACGCTGTCACCAACCCTGTAAGCCGCCTGAGTAAACTCGGGTGAGTAACCCAAAAGCATGAACATCGGAATGAATACCGGTGCCATGATCGCCCACTTGGCTGAAGCTGAACCCATAAAGAGATTCAACACCGAGGTAAGGATAACGAAAAGGATCATCAACGGGATCTCACCCAGGTTGAGCGACTTCAGAATTGTTGATCCCTCGACAGCGATGATAAGACCGAGATTTGTTTTGTTGAAGTATGCAACAAACTGTGCCGCGAAGAAAACCAGAACCATGTAGGAACCAAGTGTCTCCATCGACTTCGCCATTCCCTTCATGGCATCAGAATCGTTCTTGATCGTTTTGGCACCGATACCGTAGGCAAGACCCGCCAGTGCACCGCCCAGGAAGATGATGGTTACTATTCCCGACATGAAAGGTGACTTCAGGATGTCATTGGTCTTCGGATCGCGCAGGTAGCCATTTTCAGGGACGAGTCCCGCAACAATTGCCACGGTGAACAGAACCACTACACCAAAAGCATACCAGAGGCCCTTCCTCTCAAGATCGGAGAGGGGCTTAAGCTCTTCAGGTTTTTCGTCACCTGTATATTTGCCGAGACGGGGCGCAACAAGTTTTTCAGTTACCCATGTACCCGCGAAAGCGATAATGAATGTTGAGACTGCAAGGAAGTAATAGTTTGCCGCAGGATTCACAGAATAAGTCGGATCGATGATATGTGCGGCTTCTTGAGACAGACCAGCGAGGAGTGGATCAATTGTCCCGAGCAGCAGATTCGCGCTGTATCCTCCGGAAACCCCCGCGAATGCGGCTGCAATTCCGAGTACCGGATGCCTGCCAACCGCCAGAAATATGATTGCCGCAAGGGGGATCAGAAGAACATATCCCACTTCACTTGCCGCATTTGACATGATACCCGCAAAAACGATCACAAATGTAAGAATGTTTTTGGGTGCTTTCAACACCACCAGCCTGAGGGCTGTACCCATCAAACCGCTACCTTCAGCCACTCCGATACCAAGAAGTGCCACAAGCACTGTACCGAGGGGTGCGAAAGATGTGAAATTGGTGACCATTGATGTGAGGATGTAATGGAGGCCTTCAACTGAAAGAAGGTTAACCGGTTTTATCATCTCATTTTTCGCGGGGTGCATAACTTCCAGACCGAACCAGGAAGCTACGCCCGATGCTGCTATAATAAGAAGCGCGAAGATGAGGAAAAGAGTTGCAGGGTGGGGGAGTAGATTCCCCCCCTTTTCGATTATGTTGAGGAATTTATCCCAAACACCGGGGGAGGCAGTATTTTTTGACATATCACTCCGGATTGATCAATGAAATGAATAACGCGTTACATTATGAATAATGCAATTTTTTCGCGTTAAGTTCACTTTTCAGTGATCAATTATCCGAAGCTTTTATCGAAAATTCCACTGTTGTTCCCTGGCCAACCTCGCTCTTGATAGAAATATAACCGCCTTGGATCTCGACAAAATCCTTCACCAGAAGAAGACCCATTCCCGAACCCTGTTCGTTATTGGTTCCTGTGGTTGTAAGCATCGAGTCAAGCTTGAAAAGCTTGGTTAGATTTTGTGGTGGTATACCCACTCCGTTGTCGGAGATCGATATCTTGTAATAGTCATCCTTACGGGTGGCACTTATCCTTACCTCACCTCCGTACTGTGTGAACTTGATCGAATTGGAGATCAGGTTTCGCAGGATAAGGTCAACCATGTTCTGATCCGCAACCGCGAAAACATCGGGCTCCACTTCGTTGTAGAGGGAGATGTTTTTCTTTAGCGCGTTTGTTTCACTCAGAAAAAGAACCTCCTGAACAAGCTTTTTAATCTCCAGCCGGCCAGGGTTCTGCTCCATTTTGCCTGACTGAAGGCGTGTCCAGATGAGCAGATTGTCGATGAGAGTATAAATTACCTTGGCGGCTTCATAGATTCCGGAGGTGAACTCCTTCATCTCGTCCTGGGTAAGGTCATTACTGTAGTTATACATCATTTCCGACAGCCCGATCAGCCCGGTGAAGGGTGATTTCAGGTCATGGGCCAGTATTGAGAGGAACTTGTCCTTGGAGTGATTGGCTTCCTTCAGTTCCGATTCTGATCTTCTGAGAGCATCCTCTACCAGTTTCAAAGTGGTGATATCCTGATTGGAAGCACGCCGGCCGTAGTGTTTGCCGTCTTTGTCGGTTACGGCAACCGACTTGTGGGCGATCCACTTGATCTCACCGCTTCTTGTAACAATTCTGAACACCCTTATGAGAGGCTCACTCGAAGTGGATGCGGCCTCTATCTCGTTCCAGACCCTTTCCCTGTCGTCAGGATATATTATCCTTCTCAAAAGAGCGGGATCTTCCTCGAATTCAGAAGGGGTATAACCGGTGATCCTTTTGGAGGATGGGGAGACGTAGTTGAATCTGTTTGACTCGTTAAGCCAATACTCGAAATCAAAAGAGAAATCGGCGAGCATCTGAAACTTGGCCTCACTGGCCTTGAGCTCCCTGTGCTGTTTAACGAGCGTCAGGTGGGCATTTACACGGGCGTTCACCTCGTCAAAATTGATCGGTTTGGTTATGTAGTCAACCCCCCCGGTTTCAAAACCTTTAAGTTTATCAACCGTGTCAGAGAGGGCGGTCAGGAAGATGATCGGGATATCCTCAGTCTCTTCCATCCCTTTTACAATCTTGCAAACCTCAAACCCGTCCATACCCGGCATTTTAATGTCGAGCAGAATAAGGTCCGGCATATAGTGTCCAAGTAGCTCAAGTGCTTCATTGCCTGATTCAGCCTGGGTAACTTCGAATCCTGCCTGTGTAAGGCGGATCATTAAATATTTAAGATTGGTCTCATCATCGTCGACAATGAGTATCTTTGATCCATTATGATTATATCGTCTCACGGGAGTCATGGTTGATGTTATGGTACTTGTTGTTAAACCAACAACGGTTAAATTGATTGTTAAACTTAAGAAATTTTCGGAAAAAAACAGATACAATTATCAAAATATTTGCAGTAATCCCGGTTTACGAAGACCACAGGTCGTTGAAAACACTTCTGGAAAACATTCTAACAGATGGAAATCTCGGTTATCTGGATGAAGTCGTGGTTGTTTCAGGGAGTGAGAGCAGCGAAATAGAGTGGGTTGTATCCGGGTTCAAAGATTCAGGTTTCACAATTGTTCTGCTTACCAACCCGGCCAAATACACGCCCAATGCGCTGAATATAGGAATTGAGTACTCTCTTGGCAAGGGGGCTGAAATAATCCAGATGCTCGGTGCCCACAGCAGTCTGAACCCCGGCTACTTCCGGAATCTTTCAAACATTGCGGTCAGGGAGAATGAAGTGGCGATATTTTCCCCCGGATACGATTTCTTCCCGCCTGCAAATATCGTTGAAGACGCCATACAGTTGTTTCATCTCTCGCGACTCGGCAGAAACTGGCAGCGGATCTATCATCTTCCTTCACCTGTTCCGGGTTTCGGAAGCGGCGCGTTTGCAGTCAGAAAAGAAGTGTTCGAGAAGATCGGGATGTTTGATGAGCGATTCATTCGGAATCAGGATAATGAATTCTTTCACCGGGCGGTGAAAGCCGGATTCAAGGGCTACTCCTACCCCGGACTGACCTATTATTACCGAACCAGGAAGACTCTACAGCAGTTACGAAAGCAGAACTTTGACTACGGCAGGTTCTTTGCTCTCGATCCGGTGAGCCACTCGCCGAAGCAGGCCGCACCATTTCTTTTTTATACGTTATTGCTTATTCTGTTACTCCTTACGGGTGTATTCAATTATTTTGGCGAAGAGAAGTTTGCCCTTTTTACCATCGGTTCATTCATGCTGACACTAGGAACATATCTTGGCGCGGTGATGCTGGAGGGATTTTTGAGGCTGGTGCGGAACGGAAAGGCAGCAGTAATGCTTCCACCGATACTGATAATGATGCACTTCCACTACGCGATGGGGAGTTTTACCGGTTTTCTTTTTGGGTTTGACCGCTTCTCTGATAATAAAAAAGCAGGGTCATAAAACAGATCCAGAAGGGAAGATCTATCATAAGCCAACCGTGAGTAAGAAATCCTATCGATTCGAACATGCTTCTTGCGAGCAGTCCTGTCCCAAGCGCGACCACCGCTGTCACAGTTAAATAGC
>RHKR01000303.1 GCA_008363265.1 Chlorobiota bacterium | reverse complement strand
AAACCTCCATTGTGATCGCCACAGCGCAAAAAGCAGGCGCACTCGTTGAAGCATTGATGGTCTTCAACAAGTATGGCATCAACATGACGAAGATACAGTCGCGTCCCGTTCCCGGAAACCCGTGGGAGGAGATGTTTTATATCGATTTCGAAGGGAACATTGAAGATGACAAGGTCAGTCTGATGCTCGATGAACTGGGCAAGAACTCACGCTACTTCAAAATTTTCGGAAGTTACCCGGCAAATGATATCGATAAAACCGCAGTGGCGGTGATCAGCCCGGTGGAGTCAGCACTTGAAGATGTGCCTGATGAAAGGGAGGAGATATTCGAGCCGAAACCCGTTGAGAAAAGGCGGAATTCACCTTACAAACTCGCAGGAAGGGAGTACAAAACCGAAGATACGGTGATCAGGGTGAAGGATGTTCTGATCGGAGGTGACAATTTCGTTGTTATTGGTGGTCCATGTTCGGTTGAATCGAAGGATCAGATATTCCAGTGTGCACGTGAACTTAAACAGACGAGCGGACACATTCTCCGTGGCGGGTGCTTCAAACCGAGAACAAATCCATACGCTTTCATGGGCCTGGGTTATGAGGGGTTGGAGTACCTTACCGAGGCGGGCAAAGTTTACGATCTCCCGGTGATCACGGAAGTGCTGTCGATAAATCAGGTTGAAGAGGTTGCTAAGCACTCCGATATTCTGCAGATCGGCGCCAGGAACATGCAGAACTTTTCGCTCTTGATCGAAGTCGGGAAGACACACAGACCGGTTCTTTTGAAGCGTGGTTTGATGTCGTCGATCGAAGAACTCCTTAGCGCGGCTGAGTATATTCTTGCTCAGGGGAATCGTCAGGTTATCCTCTGCGAAAGGGGGATCAGGACATTCGAGACAGCCACAAGAAACACTCTCGACCTCAGCGCGATACCTGTACTTAAAGAACTTACACATCTCCCGGTTATTGTTGATCCATCGCATGCTGTGGGACACCGTGACAAGGTTATCCCGCTGGCGAAGGCCGCAAAAGTGGTAGGAGCGCACGGTATCATGATCGAGTTTCATCCCGATCCGGACAAAGCCCTCAGTGACGCGCAACAATCGATGAGTTTCCGCCAGTTCGATCAGATGATGGAGGAACTGGCAAAGATCTGAGCCTGATTTTGAATTAAAAACCGGCGGTGCATGTTACTTCTCTAAAAAACGGATGACATTTGCACTATATCGAAGTTCAGGATCTGCACAGATCTTTCACCGAAGGAACAATATCCCACCGCGTCCTCGACGGGCTTGATCTGTCGATCGATGAAGGAGAACTTGTAATTCTCCTCGGCAGGAGTGGTTCAGGGAAATCCACACTTTTAAATCTTCTCAGCGGGATCGATACGCCCGACAGTGGCCGGATATTCATCGATTCCACTGAACTCACAGCCTTAAAAGAACCTCACCGTACCATTTTCCGAAGGAAAAATGTCGGTTTTGTATTTCAGTTCTTCAATCTGATCCCCACCCTTACCGTAATGGAAAACCTGAAACTCGCATTGGAACTTACAGATAAAATGACCCGTGAAGACCTTGAGAGGGCTGAGTTTCTCCTTTCCGAAGTGGGGCTTGCCAACAGGGCTGACACTTATCCTGATCTCCTTTCAGGAGGCGAACAGCAGAGGGTGGCAATTGCAAGAGCCCTGGTGCACGATCCCAAGATAATTCTCGCTGATGAACCCACCGGCAACCTCGACTACCAAACGGCCGACAAAGTGATCGAACTGCTCGACACACTTGTTAAGAAGGCCGGTAAAACGATGGTGATGGCAACTCACAGCCGCGATCTGCTTGGATTGGCTGACAAGATCATTGAGTTCAAAGGGAGAGAAACTGTTATCTCGGGGGCAACAGGGGCGTGATCACACTTTTTCAGAAGGCGGGTCTTAGGTATCTCTTCACACACCCCTGGCAAACATCCCTTTCCATCCTGGGGATTGCTCTTGGTGTGGGAATAATTCTCTCGATCGATATCGCCAACGAAAGTTCGACCAGGGCTTTCGATATCTCAATGGAAACCGTCACAGGTAAGGCTACCCACAGATTGGTTGCAAAGGAAGGGGATATCGGTATTAAACATTTGATCGCGCTCAGAAACATGGGGATAGATGCTTCAGCGCCGGTTATCGAACAGAACGTGAGGATAAAGGGTAAGCAGGATATCACAGCCACATTTTTAGGTCTGGATCCTTTTTCCGAGGCTGATTTCAGGAATTTTATCGACGTGAAAAGCCGGAGTTCGAATGATCTTCTGCCGGTGCTTCTGAAGAACCGTGACAGGGTGGTCGTTCCCGGATCATTCGCCGGGTTTGCGGGACTTAAAGCCGGTGACTCGATCAGAATAGAGTGGCAGGGAAAAGAGTCGGTTGTGTTTCTCGAATCTGTACTCCCTCTGACTGACGGTGAAAAGAGCAGCATAAACCAGTTCCTTATCGCGGACATTGAAACGGCTGCATCACTCTTCGGGACCGGGAGAGCATTCTCTTATATTGATCTTATCCTCGACGAGCGCAGCACTTCGTTGGTCAATGACTATCTGGAGAAGAACAGTGAAATTCTCCTGAAAAGTACCACCAAAACGAATGATACAGCAAGATCGATGACGGAGGCCTTCAGACTTAATCTGAACGCGATGAGCATGCTTGGCCTGGTTGTGGGTCTGTTCCTTATCTACAATTCAATGACCTTTTCGGTTGTGCAGCGGAGAAAACTTCTGGCTTTATTCCGATCGATGGGTGTTACAGGCAAGGAGATTTATACCCAGATAATCGCGGAATCGATCTTTATCGCCTCTGCCGGAACTCTCCTGGGAGTACTTGGAGGTATCATTCTCGGCACTCAGCTTCTTGATCTGATCACTCAGAGCATCAATGATCTATATTTTGTGACAAACGTTCGATCGGTCGATATTCCGGCTGAGAGCGTAATCAAGGCTGTTTTCGCGGGAGTGATGGGAACGGTAATAGCCTCGATATTCCCTGCTTATGAAGCTGCAACCACACCCCCCGGTCTTGCCGCACGGCGTTCAACGCTCGAAACAGGAATAAGGAAGCGTGCTGGTCTGCTGACGGTTCTTTCGGTTGTTTCCATGGTAACCGGTGTTTCCATTCTGCTTTTCACCGGGACCGGAATCCTGCTCAGTTATGCGGGTATGCTATTTATCATAATTTCATTCGCCCTGATGACACCCTTTGTGGTTATTAAGGGTGTGGCTCTGATCGAGCCCGTAATAGTGAAAATTGCCGGGGGTAAAGCCCGTCTTGGAATCCGGGGTATAACAGCCAATCTTAGCAGAACCACAATTGCGATCGCCGCACTTGCGATTGCTGTCTCGGCGACGATCGGGGTATCGACCATGATCAGTTCGTTCAGGGGCACCGTTATCAACTGGCTTGAGCAGACTCTTGTGGCAGATCTTTTTGTTTCAGCACCCGGGCTTGTCTCGAGAAAGAATGAGGCTGTTATGGACCGCAGTGTTCTTAAAAAGATCGAATCTGTTCAGGGCGTACGGGCACTTGACTATTATTCAGAAGCCAAAAGCACATTCCGTAAGAAGGAAGTGGAAGTATTTGGCTCGGGTATTCATCCGTCGAATGAAGGACGGTTCGATCTTAAAGAAGGCGACGCCACTTCCGCGTGGAAGGAGATCAGAACCGGAAAAGGTGCATTGGTAACTGAAACTTTTGCCTGCAAATGGGGGCTTTCCGTCGGGGATGAGGTGGATATATCCACTCCTTCGGGCAACAGGAAATTCAGGGTATCGGCGATCTACTACGACTACTCCTCTGAAACCGGGCACATTGCCATCGATCACGCGGTTTTCAGTAATATCTGGAAGAGTGATAAAATTTCAGGAATTGGTGTCTACCTTGTCGAAGGTGCAGACCGGGAAAAGATCAGGAATGAAATTAAAGGGTTATTCCCGAAAATGAGGAGCATACTGATCCGCTCCAACGGTGAGTTGCGTGACTACTCGGTGCAGATATTCGACCGTACATTCATTGTCGCAGGTATGCTCCACATCCTTTCGGTTGTTGTTGCATTTATCGGCATTCTAAGTGCCATGATGTCGCAACCACCATGGGAGTGCTTGCATCGATAATCGCGGTACCCCTCGGGATCGTGCTGGCTTATTGCCTGATATATGTTATTAATCTACGTTCTTTCGGATGGACGATGAATATGATGGTGGATCCCATGGTGCTGCTACAGGCCATGATAATTTCTGTTACGGCATCAGTTCTGGCCGGTTTTTATCCTGCCTACAAGATGGCGGTAACATCACCCGCCATGGCGCTGAGGGAGGAATAATGAGGCTTTTGGCTCTTTCACTTACTGCGTTAATAATACTCTCAGGAGTGATCCTGCTGATAGTTGACAAAAGCGTTGAAACCGGCTCCTCCGGTGACCTGACAGTAGCCTCTGTGATGGCAGGCGACGGGAGTGGATTCAGAAAAGCCGATTCCGTGGTGGACATCAGTTTTCCGCGTGACCACTTCGCGCATCCCGAGTTCAGGACAGAATGGTGGTATTTTACCGGCAATCTTTCATCGGCTGACGGTAAAAGATTCGGATATCAGGTCACGATATTCAGGAACGGTATCTATCCGTTGAAAAATGAGGACACAACCGGTATATCGGCTTCCGCGGTATATTCCGCCCATATCGGTGTTAGTGACCTCTCAACTGGAGAATTCCACTCATTCGAAAGCTTCGCCCGGGGTTCTGAAGGATTGGGAGGTAGCGATCCTGTAAATTCAGTGGTCTACGCGGGAAGTGTATCTCTTAAATATGATTTCGGCGCTGATCCATCGCGGCCTAAAATGACAGTTCTGGCGATTAAAAACAACATCAAACTGGAACTCGAACTGCATCCCCAAAAGGGTCCCGTTCTTCAGGGAGATAAGGGGTTAAGCAGGAAATCCAACAAAGAGGGGAACGCTTCCTATTACTATTCTTTTACCCGACTGAAGACAGATGCGGTCTTTTCAGTAAACGGTGTGCAAAAGCAACTGACGGGATACTCATGGATGGACAGGGAGTGGTCGACAAGTGCCCTGGATGAAGATCAGAAGGGGTGGGACTGGTTTGCTCTTCACCTTGATGATCAGACTGAGTTGATGTATTTGAGACTGAGGGACAGGGAAGGAAACACCAACTTCCAGAAGGGAAGTTTTGTATCGAAAGATGGTTCATATACTGTTCTGAAGGGTGATGATCTAAAACTTACCACACTTTCGTTCACAAACGTTGACGGTATAAAATATCCCTCTGAATGGTCGATCGAAGTGCTGCCATTAAGTGCACGGTATTCAATAAAAACCGCAATGAAAGATCAGGAACACAAGTTCTCGATCCGTTATTACGAAGGTGCTGTTGATGCAGAGAAGACGGAAAAAGGCGCAAAAATACCCGGCAAGGGATATGTGGAACTTACGGGTTACGCTGACTGACCGTTAGAAGAAAATATCTTCCACATCTTTTTTATTCAGATAAACCCTTAAGCCTGAACCGGTTTCAAGTTGAATAGCATCTCCGATCATTCCGGTAACCACCAGCTCTTCCTTGGGTCCTGGATTGGCTGATGCTTTCTGCGATAATTGGGCGTCAGTGAAAAAAGCCGCAGCCTGTGTGGGTTTACACTTCAGGTCTTTTTTTGCCAGTGTATTCCTTTCAGTGGTCGGGTCCGTGATCGCGCTGATCGACACCATACCGAATGAGTAGACACTTTTCGCGCCTACCAGTAAGGAAATTGCAGGTTTGAACTCTTCATAGTCGAGATCTGTGAAACCACTTTTGTTCTTGGCGAGGATAACTTCCTTACCGTTGATCTTCACCGAAATTGTCGAGAAGAGGGCAGAAACTTCCAGATCAAATTTTTCCTCACCAACCGACACTTCACCTCTGGCTATCTCCGTATCCGCAAAAACACGCTCAACGATTCCTGCCGGTTCAACATCTTTTGTCGATCCTGAGGCTTCGATAGTGTAGTCAAAATTCTTCATTTCGCTAAGAATAAGGAGTTCATCACTCTGGCCTTCAGGCGGGACTGATTTTTTTATCAGTCTGGCATAATTCGGGGTGATTATCAGATAGAAATGATTGAAGGCGATTCCGAAGACCGAGGCCGGACCCCCTTTGATCGAGATATCATCGATCTTCATTTTGAATGCAAAAAATCCGCTTGTATTCAGGAACCCGCTGTTATCCGGAATGGCGATCGAGGCAACCCTTTTCTCACCGGCAGATTCGTCATCCACAGGTTCAAATTTTGCAGCATACGAACCGTCTTCCAGCTTCCGAAGGGTTCTTGCAAAAACTCTGACCGATGATGAAACTGAAAACGCATCAGCTGTGGCTGAATAACCGATCAGAGGATTCAGATCGGTATTTGATTTTCCCAATGCATAATCGAAGAAGGTCAAAATTTCCGTCGGAGGGATGACGACCGGCTTGGACAGAGTAGATGTGCCCCGGTAGAGTTCAGAAAGCACGGCCCTCTTCATCTCGATCACTCTGTCGATCCCCGTTACAGCCGAGTCGTACGAGTACCAGGTGCCTCCCACAGAGAGCGCAACAGCAAGGAAAGCCAGTCCACCTATCAGTTTCAGATTCTGGGAGAGTGACAGAAGCATCAGTATAAAC
>RHKR01000302.1 GCA_008363265.1 Chlorobiota bacterium | reverse complement strand
TGTAGACCATGACGGTCAGGAAGGCCGAAAACAGAAAAGAGATGAATAGTGTTGCGATGTAGAGATTGAATTGCATATATTAAAGCATTATTTAAGTAAATTTACTAAACTGTCGTCTATTAATTGCGGTAAAAGTTTCCGCAAGACTACATCAAAATGACAAATTACCTCCTTGTTGCAGCCGGATCCGCATTGGGCGGAGTCATCAGATACTGGCTTTCAAATTATGTTTATAACTGGCTCCCGGCGATCTTTCCATTCGGAACCCTGACAGTAAATTTCCTTGGAAGTTTCATAATAGGAATTTTAATCTTCGGATTCGATGACCGGGGTCTTATATCCGCGGAAGTGCGGCTCCTCCTCACGGTCGGGTTTTGCGGCGGGTTCACAACCTTCTCCACCTTTTCACTCGAGACCGTGAACCTTTTGAAGAACTCGGAATATTCTCTGGCAGCGCTGAACATAATTGCAAGCGTGGCACTTACCCTTGCTGCCACATTTCTCGCTTATATTTTAACTTCAGCCCGGGAGGCTTAATATGCAGATCCCAAAAGAAGCAAAACTGTTGAGGATATTTGTCGGAGAGTCCGACAAGCATCACCTCGTTCCTGTTTACGAAAAGATCGTAATTAAAGCCCGGGAGAATGGCCTCGCCGGCGCAACGGTCTTTAAGGGGATCATGGGATTCGGCGGTAAAAGCCGGATTCATACCACCAAGATTCTCCGGCTCTCCGAAGACCTCCCGCTGATCATTGAGATAGTGGATGAAGAGGAGAAAATAGAGAAATTCCTTCCCATTGTAGATCAGCTTTTCACTGAAGCAAAATGCGGCGGGCTGATCACGATCGAGAGGGCAGAGGTTATTAAATACACCCCCGGGGGATAGACTAAACCGGACATTTAACCAATCCAATTCCACAACACTTAACCGGACGAAAAATGCGTTCCACTATCTACTTTATCGCGCTGACACTGCTATTCCTTTTTCAAGGATCGATCTTTCCACAATCAAAAAATTATGAAAAACAGATAGATTCCCTCCTCTCGATCATGACGCTTGAGGAGAAGGTGGGGCAATTGAACCAGCTGCCACTTTCGTGGGATACAGGTCCATCTTCACCGGAGGGTGACAAACTTAAGGATATCCGCGAAGGCCGCGTTGGATCGGTATTAAACATAAAGGGTGCCGCCAAAACGAGAGGGATTCAGGAGTTGGCAATGCAGAGCCGTCTGAAGATACCCCTGCTGTTCGGCCTCGATGTCATTCACGGATATAAAACAACATTCCCCGTCCCGCTGGCTGAATCTACCAGCTGGGACCTGAAGGCAATGGAAAACGCCGCGCGGATCGCCGCCATGGAAGCAGCCTCATCCGGTATCCACTGGACATTCGCTCCGATGGTGGATATTGCCCGCGATCCTCGCTGGGGCAGAATAATGGAGGGTGCAGGTGAAGATCACTACCTCGGCTCACTGATCGCCACGGCAAGGGTCAGAGGTTTTCAGGGTGCAGGGCTCGGATCACTTGACGCGCTGATGGCATGCGCGAAACACTTCGCGGCTTACGGGGCAGCGGTAGGCGGAAGGGACTACAACTCGGTTGACATGAGCGAGAGAATGTTGCGGGAAGTGTACCTCGCACCCTTCAAAGCAGCTGCCGAAGCGGGATGTGCCACATACATGAACAGCTTTAACGATATAAATGGTATCCCCGCCTCAGCAAGTAAATTTCTGCAGAGGCAAGTATTGAAAGGAGAATGGGGTTTTCAGGGGTTTGTCGTCAGCGATTGGGGCTCGATCGGTGAGATGATCCCCCACGGTTACGCCGCAAATCCAAGGGAGGCCGCGCGTCTCGCAATACTCGGCGGAAACGACATGGACATGGCATCACTCGCCTACCGCAACGAACTTGTCGGACTTGTAAAAGACGGTGTGGTTCCAATTGCCGTGGTTGATGAAGCTGTAAGAAGAATCCTGCGGATGAAGTTCATCCTTGGCCTGTTCGACGATCCCTATCGTTTCTGCAACGAGGGGCTTGAATCGGCAACCCTTTCAAAACCTGAGTTCCGTGCGGCCGCGAGGGATATGGCTCGCAAGAGCATTGTTTTAATGAAAAATGAGGATGAGACCCTCCCATTGAAGCCGGGAAAAAAGATCGCACTCATCGGTCCGCTTGGCAATGCAGAAACTGACATGCTCGGTGGCTGGTCAGTCTGGTGGGACGACAACAGTGATGTCGTCACTCAGCTTGAAGGGCTGGTTGCCCAGGCCGGCAAAGAGAACCTCATGTTTGCCAAAGGCTGCTCAACACGTGGTGACGACCGTTCCGGTTTCGATGAAGCGATGGCCACCGCAAAGAAGGCTGATGTAATTGTCCTCTCGATCGGTGAAGACAGGGATATGAGCGGCGAGGCACAGAGCCGTTCCGATATCACCATACCCGGTGTGCAGGAAGAGCTTGCAGAAAAGATATTCACCCTCGGGAAACCTGTCGTGGTTTTGCTTAACGCCGGCAGACCGTTGGTATTTGATAAAATTGCCGAGAAGGCCGATGCCATCCTTCTCACCTGGTTTCTCGGAAGTGAAGCCGGAAATGCGATCGCCGATGTACTGTATGGCGACTACAATCCCTCAGCAAAACTTACCACCACATTCCCACGCACGGTAGGGCAGGTGCCGATATATTACAACCATTTCAACACGGGAAGACCTTCGCCCGATGACGGACCTTCCAGAAATTTCCGTACAGGTTATACCGATCTGAAACAGACCCCCGCATATCCGTTCGGTTTTGGTCTGAGCTACACTTCATTCGATTACGACGATCCCAAAATATCCTCACATGTGCTTTCGGGAGATGAGAAAGTAACTTTTTCATTTACGCTGAAAAACAGCGGTGACCGGGAAGGCGAAGAAGTGGTTCAGCTATATATCCGTGACCGGTTCGCCTCACTGGTAAGACCGGTTAAAGAGCTGAAGGATTTCGCGAAGGTAAGTTTGAGTCCGGGTGAGAGCAAAACCATTTCGTTCACTATCGACAGATCGAAACTTTCATTCTACAACGAACAGCTTCAGTTCGTCGCAGAACCCGGGATGTTTGATGTTATGATCGGTGCCTCCTCCGCCGATATCAAACTTAGCGCCGAGCTCGAGCTTAAGTAGTTATTACAGGTATCGTTACGGTGAATTGCGAGCCCTCACCGCATTTGCTTTTCACCTTAACGGTGCCGCCAAGTATCTCGACCGTCTTTTTCACAATTGAAAGTCCGAGACCGCTGCCTTCGTAGCTTCTTGAGTGTCCCTCGCTTACCTGACGGAATTCTTCGAATATCATTTGCTGTCTTTCGTCCGGGATCCCGATTCCCGTATCCGCGATCCTGATCATCACACCCGGCCGGTCATCTATTACCGTTTCAGATGCATCGATGGTTACTCCGCCATTTTCAGTGTAATTCACAGCGTTACCCAGGATGTGAGCAACTATATCATTCATGCAGGTTTTATCGAGAAGGTAATTTTTTCTTACACCTTCGATGTTCTTTGTTAATGTTAGGTTTCTCCGGGTGAAAAATGATGAGAAGGAAGAGATATTATTGTCAATAAGTTCGGCGAGGTTTACCGGAGCCGGAAATATTATTGCGGAATGGTTATTCTCAAGTTCCGTTATTCTAAGTATCCCCGTAAGAGTTCTTTTGATTCTTAATGAAGATTGGAGGATATTTCCCGCCATGTTCTGAAGTTCCGGATCTTCCAGTTCGCTCATCAGGATCTCTGCAAAGCCCATTATCCCGATGAAGGGGGTGCGCAGTTCATGACTCATCGCGGCGAGGAAATCGGATTTAAGCTTTACCATCTCCTCCGCCTTCTCTTTGGCGGCAACAACTTCTTCGAACATTCTGACTTTTTCTGTGATATCTTCCCGGAATGCCACAAAATGTTCCACATTGCCCGAAGTATCCTTGATCGGAGCGATCATCAGATTGAACCAGATTACTTCACCACTTTTGGTTCTGTTTCGCAACTGCCCCGACCAGACTTTTCCGGCGAGCAGAATTTCCCATCTGCCCGCAAAGTCCTGGTCTGTTTCAAGTTCCAAACTGAATCGTCGGGTATCCTTTCCAACCACATCAGAGGGATCGTAACCAAGTTTTCTTGTGAATTCCGCATTCACATATTCAATAATACCTCTTGGATCTGAGATCACAACGGGA
>RHKR01000301.1 GCA_008363265.1 Chlorobiota bacterium | reverse complement strand
CGATCAGAGCGCAACCGTTCTCAAGGCATCCCCGGGCGAAACCTTCAACTATTTTCTCAGCAACAGCCGGATCAAGTTTTCCGAATGCCATATAATCAAGAAAATACAGGGGTTCGGCACCGCAGACTGCTATGTCGTTCACGCAATGGTTTACGAGATCATGCCCAACAGTGTCATGTCTTTCCATCGCGAATGCAACTTTAAGTTTGGTTCCAACTCCGTCAACGCTTGAGACCAGCACAGGTTTATGGTATTTTTCGAGGTCCAGTTCATAAAACGAACCAAAGAGCCCGATATCACTAAGGACATTTTTACCGAAGGTGGACCTTGCCAGAGTTTTTATTCTTCTAACTGTTTCATCCCCGGCTTCAATACTCACACCGGCTTTTTCATATGTTTCGTTCACTATATCTCCGGGATATTACGATCAGGAAAACTAAATTCTTTTAAACTTTAATTTAAAGATTTAGTATTTTTAATCAGATGAAATTCAGAAAACTTTATGAGGAAAAAGAAATGACTCTTGCCCAGAGGGTATTGATATTAACTTTTGTGCTCTTTCTCCACCGGACCGGCATCCCCCAGTCTTATGAAGTAATTCCTCAAACATCCCACGTAAACGGAACAAAGACGGCAGTTATTTCCCCTGATGGTAATTATTTGGTTACATCGGGATTCGACTGCTTGATAAAGATAAGAAGGTATCCTTCGGGTGAAGTGTTGGGCCAGATCAAAACCGCCCCCGGGATTGTTAATTCGATTGTTTTTATTTCTGATTCAAAAATAGTGACCGGCGACTCAAAAGGAAATCTGGCAGTTTACGACATACTCACCACTGAGAAAATTATCGCCAGGAACATATCTTTTCAACAAATAAATTCAGTGGTTTATGATCGTTCCTCACGACTCTACTGGTGTGCCGGGTTTGGAGGGTTACTCGCCGCCATTGAACCCGATTCACTCAAAACCCATTTTTTCTCCCGCGGGTTGGCTGCTGATATAAATGTAGCTGATGCGGGAAATAACGGTGATCTCTATCTTGGTTCAACCTCAGGTGTCGTCTATCTGTTTAATACGATAAACAGCGTATTTGTTGATTCGATTGGTGCTTTCAGTAGCGATGTATCAGGAATCAAGATTCTGAATGGGGGTGAGAGGATCATAGCATCCTCATATTCGGGTGAGGTAAAATGCTATAACTATAGCAATAACAATGGGTTTGGACGTATCTTCTCAACCCGGCCCGAGCCTTCAAATATTCTCACTTCCCTCTCTGTCTCCCCCTCTTCTAAAACGGCAGTGGTTACTTCTTTCGATAACATGATAATACTCATTGATTCAGAGACCGGTAAGGTTACGGGATCGTTCCCTGCACACGAGTATATGATTGCCGGTACACTTTTTAAAAATGAGAAGGAACTGGTGAGTTTTTCTTTTGGGCATCGTTCGTTCATTTGGGATCTCGATGATGTGAAAAGTCCCAAATACACTCTGAACGGAAATAACAGTTCTGTAATGAGGATCGCCACCGGTAAGCATTGGCTTATCTTTGCGGAAGAAGACGGTTCTGTATTCGCATCTGATCTTAAAAATGGCCTTAAAACTTTCAGTGTGCTGAGAAGCCTCTCAGCTGTTACAGCAATCTCTCTTGATGACCGGAACGACAGGGTTGCGGTCGGTCTGGCAGATGGTAATGTGCTTATAGCTGACTTGAAAGTTCCCGGCGTTGTTTATCAGGAAAAGTTCGGAAGCAAAGAAATAATTGCGCTGGCACTGAGTGATAAAAAACTGGTTGTCGCTGGTAACGACAGGGTCTTGCGGATCGCCAGTCTATCAGCTCCATCGGGGGTTTCATCCGTTGTTGAGTCACCTTTGAAGAGCCGATTCAAATCAATCGCTATTGAGCAAAATTATGATATAGTTGCGGCAGGTACCAACGAGGGAGTGATCTACTTTATCGACCCGGTTAACGGTAACAAGGTTAGCACGCTCTCGGGCCACTCAATGGCGGTTAACTCTGTGGCATTCGATGGATCCGGTTCTGGTCGGTCGATGAAATTTTAAACTTCAAAACAGTCACAAACGATCTTGGATTTATTTCCGGAGCTGTTTTCACTGAAGGTGACCGGATCATGGCTGCCGGTGAAGGAGGAACAGTTGTTTTTTCGGGGGTTTCAGGCGTTGATGTCGTAAAACCGGAGCAAAACGATATTTCGGTCGAATTTCCCGGTATTTTCGGGGAGCAGCATTTTGCCGCACTGACTGGGGCAGGCCATATTATTGTCTGGAATATCACAACCGGTGGGCGGGACTTCGTTATCATCCCGGAAGGTGAAAGAATTCAGGTGCTCGATATAAAGGCAAAAACACTATACACTAACGGGCAAACCATGCCGTTTCTGTTTAGACTAAAACAGGGAGCAGGTGCAACCCTCACACCGGAGGTTAAAAAAGCAACCGGTCTGAGGATTGCTTTTTAACTTTTCAGGTGCGCCGAGGCAGCTTCGATGGAATCAAACCGTTGGAGAATCGGGGCGTAACCGGTGATCGAGAAAAGTTTCTCTATCGTCTCATTTACGCAACAAAATACCACCCTGCCGCCTGCACCGCTCATTTTCTGCACGGTTACTATCAGTGCCCGTAAACCGGCACTGTTTATGAAATGGAGGGATGACAGATCGAGTATCAGCTCTTTCTCGCCACTCTCAACAATCAGGTTCAGATGCTCATTCAGATTGTCGTAATCCTGAATTTCGCACCTTCCAGAAAGTTCGATCACAGTGATCCCTTCTCTCAGTTTTTTGTTTATTTCCATCGGATATCTCCATTTTTAATCGATTAAATTAAAGATCGCAAGGTAACCTGTGATATCAAATATCTTCTTGGTTGTCTCATTCAGCTTGGCGATGTATAGTTCCACACCTGTGGAGGCTGATAGCTTGTGGGCTTTCATAAATACGCGCAGTCCTGCGCTCGAGATAAACGTCAGACCTTCGCAGTTCACGATAATTTTTTTTGGATTTTCGTCGAAGGCGGCAGTAATGGCTTCCTCGAGAGATTCCTGAAACGTTATATCAAGCCTTCCCTCCAGCTTAAGTTCTACTGAATCATCAGTTCTTACTGTATTAATTTCCATTGTTTACTCCATGTTTGGTTTTGCTGATCACTAATATGTTTTTTCCTGCTTCACGAGTATACACGACTCTGTTCATAAGTTTTTTTACAATAAATATTCCGAGACCGCCGATCTCCCTATCCTCCACAGGGACCGCAAGATCAGGATCGGCCTTCGCGAGAGGATCAAAAGCAATGCCCTCATCGATGAAACTGACTGTCAGATCATCACCTTCCATCTCTATCCGGATATCAATGATCCCTTCCTTACCGTTGGGATATGCATAATAGACAATATTCGAAAGTATCTCATCCAATGCAATAAGTATGTCATAGACATCCTTCTGGAGGAACCCGGCTTCCAGGGCTGTCTCCTCAACCAGATTGTTAACTGCTACTGTTTCTTCGATCCGGTTTCTTATCGAGATGTTGCGTGAAATCTTCATTTTATTGAGTAGTTTTGATTGATTTCTTTTATTTTGTCTATTAAAACCTTTACTGATACCGCGTCACCCTCCATCACCAGAACGGGATTCCCGTTCACTAAAAGTATCACTTTCGGAGGTGCAGCCGAAAGATGCGGATAGAATTTCTGTGGCGTCAGCAATGTGTGACCAACGCTTCCCCCGGAACCGGCAAAGAAAGGTTCGATCTGATCTTCCGAACCGAGGAAAAGATAATGCCGCTTCGCTACTGAAATAGCTCCGGTGTTTTTGTTCATTTCAGTCGCCACCGCCAAACAATGATCACAATCAAGACTGAAGAAAGCCACGATTCTTATACCACTGTCGATACCGGGGATCAATTCCGAATAGACCGAAACCACCACCGGATACTTATCGCCAAGGAGAGGTTTCTTTATCTCTTTCTTTGCAGTATCCGCTTCCAACTTTGCCGGCGGCTCAGCATTCTTCACCGTATCATCAGGCATGGTAATGGAATGTTCCTGATTGTCAGGCGCGACTGTTGCCGGAGCAGGTACCGGTTGCAGTTCAGTTACTGTTTCATAGTGCTTGACCGGGGTGGCAACAAGTAGAATCGACAACACAACCACGTAACCGGCCCCAATGTGAGCGTAACTGTACCTGGACTCAGCCTCGGTCAGTTTCAGCAGATACAGAGCGACTGCAGCAAAAACAAGATTCTTGATGATCGATGAAATTCCGGACATCGGTAAAAGTTCACCGAAACATCCGCAGTTATCACCCCCTGCGCCTGTGATCTCGAGATATAGAAGATAAACAGTGAATGCCCCTAACATAACCAGAGAAGCAGGAACTGTGAATCTTCTGATCTTGACTGAAAGCACGAAAAGAAGGCCCAAAAGTATTTCAAATGCTATCAGTATCCTCGAAAGGTATGGCACCAGTTCCCAACTGATGATTCCTTGCTGAACAGTAACCGATTCAAAGGCTTCTATAGGAAATAGCTTACTTATTCCTGAGAATAGAAACATTATTCCCATGAAAAGGCGTAAAACTATCCGGAGATTGATATTGGTCATATAACTGTTTATTCTATTCATTTCTACTGTCTTCAAATTTAACAAATTTTCGCCTGTTTACAACGGGAATTCGTATTCTTCAGTCAGAAATTGATATTTTTACCTGTCAAATAATTTCGAGTCCGATGAGCGTTTCCGTTATCATTCTTCTGACGGCACTTAATCTCCTGATATTCATGGCCTATTACTTGTTATGGAGCAGGCGCGCCACAATGCCTTCACGAGATCTTACTCAGGAGGAGAAAGTCATCAGAGAGAAACAACAGATCGAAGATGATCCCTTCCGGTCGCCGGTCGTCACTGACCTGCTCGCTACCCTGTTTAAAAGATCGCCAATGGGAATCCTCCTTTTTGATGATGACGGTGTGGTACTGTCACTCAATATCAGAGCCATCGAGATACTCGAGCTCGCAGAAGACAAGTTCCCCCGGAAACTTGCAGAATTGGCAGAGTTACGACCGGAGATATTTAAGATCGAACCGGAGGAATCACGGAATTATAACTCTTACACGGGGTTTAGCGCTGAAATTCGCAAAGGCAGTGGGGTGAAGTACGTCAGGGTGAATTATTACTGGCACCGCTCACTTTTCTCGCGATCATCGTTGATCATACAAATGAATGATTATACAAAGTTCAAACAGATCGAACTGGACCTGATCAATGCCAAGGAAGAGGCAAATGCGATCAGCAGGATGAAATCAATATTTCTGGCCAACATGAGTCACGAAATAAGAACGCCCATGAACAGCATCATTGGGTTTTCAGCATTATTGAAAGAGGATCTCACCGATCCGGGCCAGCTCGAGATGGCTGACAGGGTATATTCAAGCTCACTGAAACTGATGGAGACGCTCGAAGCAGTGATCGACCTTTCCAATCTTGAAGCAGAACATATGGTGCCCGAAAAAAGACATATTGATTTAAAGGAGTTGATCCACCAAATATTCTATGAGTTCAGGGATATCACCACGCGCAAAGGGCTAAATTTTGAGATCGTTCTCCCTGAAAATGATGTGCAGCTTTTTACAGATGAGACAATTCTTATAAAAGTCCTGAGACAACTACTTTCTAATGCGCTCAAGTTTACTTCAAACGGGAGTATTGCCGTAGGGCTTGTGGAAGAACACTTCAAGACTAACCGGCTTGTCACTATTTCGGTAGAAGACACCGGTATTGGCATCTCACTTAAAGATCAGGAGATGATCTTCGACGACTTCAGACAAGTGTCTGAAGGGGCCGGACGGAATTATGAAGGAGTTGGCATTGGTTTAAGTATAGTGAAGCGACTTTGTCAGATGATCAACGCACAGATCGCAATAAAAAGCTCACCCGGCAAAGGATCGCGTTTCACGTTGATTTTCACAGAGAAACTGGTTAAATGATTAAAAAACTCCTGCCTGATCCGGCCTACTCCGGGCAGATACTCAAACTCGCTCTCCCTGTTATCGCCGGACTTTCCACACAGATGATCCTCTCATTGGTTGATACCGCCATGGTCGGCCGGTTGGAACATCCTGAATACACTTTGGCTGCAATGGGGCTTGGCCTCCTTGCCACATGGGCTGTGGTAAGTATTTGTTCTTCACTCTCTACCGGTACTCATGTACTCGTGGCGAGAAGATTTGGGGAGAAGGATTTCAGTGCGATCAGCGCT
>RHKR01000300.1 GCA_008363265.1 Chlorobiota bacterium | reverse complement strand
GGGTATAAGCAACAAGTATGTTCTTGAACTTTACGATCAGGATAAACCGGAACGTTACTACCGGATAAAAGCCGACAGCAGCGGAAAGTTTGAGTTCAACGATATTTTACCAGGTAGATACCGTCTTTGGATATTTGAAGATCTGCAGGGAGACAAAGAATATTTTCAAGGGTCACTTTTCCCTTTTAGACATTCGGCAAAATTCTTTGTCTACCCGCTGACCATCGAACTGATCACCAGATGGATCACATTCGACTTTAAGTGGAGTGTGAATTAATTGTAGAGATAGTATTTCGAAGATACTTCTCTGAAACTTTCCACATCCTTGTTGAGGTATTCTTTTATATCCTCATATTTGAATCTCTTCGTAAACTTTTCCCTGATCTTGCCTGTACCGCACACCTTGTCAAACATGTCAAGCCTGTCAGGTTTGCACATTTTGAACGGGTTCTTGTCAGGATAGAGTTCGTTGTTTGCCTCCATTACCAGGAACTGGATCGACATCAGATTTACTTTATCGTAGTCAGTTATGTAGAGTTGCACACCCCCAAGTGATTTACCTTTGTGTCCACCGTAATATGGTTTGAAAGTAAGTGGTCTGAAAATCACGCCCGGTATCTTCATCGCATTCAGTTTTTCCGCAAAAGTAAGTCCATCGATCCACTCAGCGCCAAACATCTGGAAGGGGAGCGTGTAACCCACGCCTTCAGATATGACACCCAATTCACCCATTATGCCTGAAGTGGTGTAAAATATTGCGGATTCTTTATAAGGAATGTGGGGTGAGGTTAATACCCAGGGAAGGCCTGTCTGGTCGAATGTCATGTTTCTTTTCCATCCCTCCATGGCCACCACTTCAAGATCGCATTTCTTACCACCCTTAAGGTGCCCTTCACCATTGAGAAGTCTGGCAAGTTCACCGGTGGTCATTGCGTGCGCATATGGAATTTTAAACTGACTGACGAATGAGATGTAGCCGTCTTCAGCGAGGTTACCTTCGATCTTTAGCCCGCCCATTGGGTTTGGTCTGTCGAGAACCACAAATTTAACCTTAAATTCTGCAGCGGCTTCCATGGCCAGACCCATTGTTGAGATATAGGTGTACGAACGTGAGCCGATATCCTGAATATCAAATACCAGAACATCGATGTCTTTCATCATCTCTCTGTTGGGTTTTCGGGTCTTACCGTAGAGGGAGTAGACAGGAATACCGGTTTTGGGATCGGTATAATTATCAACCTTGTCACCGGCGGAAAAATCACCACGGACACCGTGTTCCGGTCCGAAAAGGGCGATAAGTTTCACTCCCGGAGCCGATGAGAGGATGTCAATAGTTGTGTTCAGTTTGGAGTCAACCCCGGTCGGATTTGTAATGAGTCCGATCTTTTTCCCTTTCAGGATGTCAAAATCCCTGTTTCTTAAAACTTCTATTCCGGTAAGAACCTGGGCATTGAGACCTGAAATGGCCATCAGGGTTAAAAATGTAGCGATATAAAATTTAGTTTTCATGATGTTTCTTCAGTTGAGTTTGTTGTAGACAATTTTTCCGCCAACTATCGTTGTGAAGTTACTGTTCTGACCTGTCCGGTAAATTATCTGGTCTTCATGCTCAGCATCGAGGATGGCGATATCGGCCTTCTTGCCTTTTTCGATACTACCGGTTTTAGGTGATATCCCGAGCGCGGCAGCTGCGTTTATGGTGTAGGCTGCCAATACCTCAGGGGCTGACATTTTCATTTTTCTGGCAGCCATTGCCAAAATCAGGTAGATTGAATTGATATTTGAAGTACCGGGATTGAAGTCGGTCGCGAGCGCAACAGTGGCTCCGGCATCGATCAGTCTGCGTGCAGGGGCGTAATTATAATCGAGCGTCCATGAAACCCCTGGCAAAAGTACCGCAACGGTACCGGAGGAGGCAAGTGGAGCTACCTGTTCATCCTTTAGCACTTCAAGATGATCCACGCTCAGGGCACCCATCTTCAATGCGAGTTCGAGTCCGCCAATATTATTGAATTGCTCCGTGTGGAGAGTTAACTCAAAACCGGAATCCAGGGCTTTCTTAAAAACTCTTTCAACCTCTGAGGGCGAAAACGCCGAACTCTCGCAGAAAGCATCGCATCTTCTCGCAAGGTTTTGCGAGGAAATCGCGGGGATGAGATATCCGGTAAGAAGTTCGAGATATTTATCGCGGTCTGATTTGAATTCTGTGGGTACGGTGTGCGCTCCGAGAAATGTGGGGATGATGTTGATACGTCTGAATTTAGTTACAGCATTTATAACCCGTAACATCTTCAGTTCAGACTCGTAATCAAGACCGTAACCACTTTTAATTTCAAGAGTTGTCACGCCCTGTGAAATAAATATATCAACCCTTTTTAGGAGAACCTCAAGAAGTTCCTTTTCATTTGTTGAACGGATTGCTTTCACAGTGCTTACGATTCCACCTCCTGCAGCGGCGATCTCATCGTATGACCTTCCTTCAAGTTTCATTTTGAACTCAGCCGATCTGTCGCCGGCGTGGAGTGCGTGAGTATGACACTCAACAAAACCGGGAATTACCAGTTTCCCTTTTGCGTCAATTACTTTGTGTGGCGAGTTCAGTACTGAGCCGGTGGGGATCAGGTCACCGACCAATCCATCCTGAATGATCAGGTCAAATCCCTCAAGAGCACCCGGGTCGGCCATTCCTGTGCCTTTTTTCCTGTTCGCACCCCCTGTATCGAAGGTCAGTATCCTGGCGGGGTCCTTGATTCTTTTTATCATATCAGAAAGTGTACACCTTGTCTTCAACCACCCGTGCCTGAGTATAGCCCAGTTGAATCAGCTGAAACATCATCTGGCGGGCAGAACCGATATCAGTAAAGTCACCAACTCTCAGAAGATACTTGTCCTTTTCCTTATAGATGTAGAGTAGGTCGATGCCGATCCTGTACTTCAGTTCTCTTTTGATCATGAATGCATCTGATTCGATCTCAACGGTACCGAGCGAAACCCTGTACCCGTCAGTATAGAAGAGAACGATATGAGAAGAATTGTCAGTCAGTGAATATGATTGCCATGGGATGGCATTTGAGAAAACCGTATCCTTTGGGAATGTCAGCTCGAGTTGGTTTTCCTGTGCTATAACCGGCAGGGTAAACAGTGCACTGAAGAGTATTATCGAATAATTGTTCATATATTTATTGAGCAGTTTCAAATAAAACAAATATTAAATATAAGAGTTAAATTCAAATAAGGAAAGGAAAAGTGAAGTAAAATCTTTTTTTTTCGTACTTTTGTGATCATCAATTTCTACATTTATGGCTGCCGGTAAAAAGTACAAGATCCTTTTCGTTACATCAGAGCTTTTTCCCTTCGTTAAGACCGGAGGTCTCGCTGACGTGTCCTCATCCCTGCCACAGGAGCTTGCCGAACTCGGGCATGAGGTCAGGATAGTTGTTCCCAGATATGGAGCAATAGACACAAGAAAATTCAAAATACACGATGTAGTTCGACTCAAGAATTTCAGCCTGAAACTCGGAGAGAAGGAAGCGCTTTTTTCGGTTAAGTCATCGTTTCTTCCGGTTGCGAGGAATCGTGTCCAGGTTTATTTTCTCGATAATGATGAGTATTTCGGCAGCCGCAAAAGCCCGTATATCGATATGTTGAAAGGTGACTGGTACCCTGACAACTACGAGCGCTTCACTCTTTTTTCACGGGGTGTGATTGAACTTGTGAAAAAACTCGGCTGGGCTCCCGACATCATCCACGCGAACGACTGGCAGACAGCCCTTGTCCCCGCTTTTCTGAAAACCACATACAAAGAAGATGATTTCTTTGCCAAGTGTAAAAGTGTACTCACGATCCACAATTTTCTCTATGGGGGCGAATTCGCATCTGAGACCTTCAGTTCAACAGGGTTGCCTGACGAATACAAGACCGAGGATTTCACCATTCACAATGGAATGATGAACTTTCTTAAAGCCGGTATCCGCTTCGCTGACCATGTCAACACGGTCAGTCCGGGATACAGGAATGAAGTACTGGCCGAACCGGAACTTACCAATGGCCTTGGTCCCTATCTGGCCAATAGAGGTGAAGCTTTCACAGGAGTTATTAACGGCATTGACAGGGGTGTCTGGAATCCTGCAACAGATAAATTGATCGTTAAGAATTACGATATTAGATCGATAGATAATAAATATGTGAACAAAAAGAATCTTGTTGAAAGATTCGGCTTTACTTACGACAATACCCTCCCTCTTTTCAGTCTGATCTCCA
>RHKR01000299.1 GCA_008363265.1 Chlorobiota bacterium | reverse complement strand
CAACCTTGTCCATAGCCTCCTGGGTGGCACGAAGACTCGCGTCGATCTCATCCTTGGCGATCGCGTGGAATATCTCTTCCTTGCTTTTGAAGTAGTAATAAAGGGTGCTTTTCCCTTTTCCGGCGGCTTTCGCGATATCTTCCATAGTGGCTTTCGCAAGGCCCCACTTCCGGAACACCTGCTTCGCACCATCCATTATCGCCCGGGCGACTATCTCATCTTTTTCGTTCATGGTCTTTTAGAATTTTTTCGTTTTACGGTCGAAAATTTAACACATGTTTCATTTCTGTGCAAGAAGATTTTTTTTCGAGGCCAAAAAACGATGATCAATCCGATAAAAATTAGCAGACCTGCCACTGAAGTGCTACTGAGGAATCAGCTATTTTTATTAAGTTTAGAGAAGAGTCCGGGAAATTCTAAAAGTTGCAGAGGTCCGGGTCTACTTTGATCAGTGGAGAAATTTGATCCTAATAGTGGAAATGAAAAAATGAAGCTCGCCATATTCACCCTCATTATTGCTTTATGCACGATCTTGAGCCATGCCCAAAGCGACCTGAAACGATTCCCATTCATCGACGATAACTCAAAACATTATAATGCAGAGATCGTTTCGTTTACCCCCGGTGAAATATTCGTTATATGGTCAAAATACAGCGGCACCGGTTCAGTGAAATTCTTCATGAATAAAAGCAGTGACAACGGCTCTACATGGACTTCGCCCGGCGTGGTGCTGGACACTTCAGATGTAAGTCTTTCCGAAGACCTTTACGAGGGGGCCACACTGATAAAAGGTTATAATGAAAGGTTGCTGCTGTTCATCAAACTGGGGAATCTGAGGGCCACAATCTGGAAATATTCCGATGACGGTGGTGTAACCTGGACTGCTAATCAGAGATTGAGGATAAGCAACAGACTTCCCACCTTCGATAACTACCGAATCACCGGCGCGATCCATCAAGGTGGTGGAAACATCCTGGTCTTTTCCTCCAATTCATTGAATGTGTCCAATTATCTCCGCTCTACCGACAACGGTGTAACCTGGTCAACCTATTCTTCCATCGGCGGCAATGCCCTTCTGAACCCTTCACTTCTAATGAACGGAACCTCAGGCTACTTCATGGCCGGGCAACAGCCCAACACCGAACAGGGGAAACAGATCTGGTTCATGAGAAATGACCCGGTAGCCGGATGGAGGGATACCGCTTTGGTCTTTTCCCACAATTCCGATATTCTGGTTAACCCGAGGATCTACCGCCAGATCGACAACAGCCTCACAATCTATTTCACCCGGAAGCAGAAAGCCTTTAACAAATATAATATTGCATCAACCTGGTATTGCAGAAGCACCGACGAAGGGGCATCCTGGAGCGAACCGGTACGACTTACGCGTTACGCGGGTGACGAAGGAAATCTGAACTTGAACGGTCAATCGGTAAAGCCCTACTTCACTGTCTCAGGAGACAGGCGTGCAGATTTTGGGAGCAAAATTATTCACTGGGGAAATGCAGCAGAACTCGCGGACACTTCCGCTCCCCCGGTAGTTTATTCATACACCCTCTCCAAAGACACACTCCGGCCCGGTGACACAGTGGCGGTTAAGCTCTACACTGGTGAGGGCTCCCCCATCATTTCCGCGGGATTCAAAGGCACGCTTAACGGAAACCCCGCTTCATTCCCACTCTTTGACGACGGTCAGCACGGTGATTCACTTTCCGGCGACAAGGTCTTCGGGAACAAAGTGGTTATCGGTGATTATTATGATGTATTCATCGGCAGGTTTTTCGCTGCCTCACTGTACGATACCTCTACGAGCGCTCAAGTGATGATGATAGCGACCATACCCACCCTCAGTCAGACCGAAGTTTTGAAAACAGGAAGGCTTATTCTTCCCTTTAATTCCTCCGGTGAAATTGGTGATGTAGCCTCACCATACGGAGCTCAAGTGCGTTTCGACTCAATCCCGGTGATCTCCTCACACGGGTTTCTTCTCTCCGGCTATTTTGGTTCACAGGTGTGGGCTGCAGGCACAACGGGGGCATTTCTATTTAAGGATTTTCAACCCGGGTCTGTTGACTATCCCGCTAATGATCCGCGCAGGGGTATCTACAGGATTGCCCGGGCCGACTCCGCATTCGGCACTTCATGGAAATACTGGAAGGTGGCGGTTAGCATGGGCGCCCGGTATTGGGACGGCGATGGTAACGGTTACTACGACCCAATAGACCGTAACGGCAACGGCATCTGGGAGCCAAACGAGGATATGCCTGAAATCCTCGGCGAGGTTTCATACTTCACCGTTTATAACGACGGTGTGAGTGGGTCCGTCAGGAAGTTCCTGGAAGAACCCCGCGGAATTGAAGTGCGGCAAACCCTCTATGCATGGCCATCTTCAGAAAGAGACGAAATTAAAAACGCGGTGTTCGTAAGATATGAGATTGCAAATCGCACATCCTTGGGTCAGGCAATAACGGGGTTCATCTTCTCGACTCAACAGGACCCTGACATTGGTGAGGTTTACAGTGACCTGATATCCACCGATACACTTCGCAACTCGATGTTGATATACAATAACGGAGCAGATGGTTTGTTCGGCGCCAATCCACCGGCGATTTACAACACCCTCCTTTTCGGAGAACCGGTATGGGATCCCGGTATCGACTACCCCCTCGACACTGCTTTTGTACCCCTCGGTTACCCGTTTGAGCCGCTCATATATCCCGGAGCGGTTAACAGTCAGATGGCAGCCTCGGTCCCTTACATGAGTTCCCACCCGACGCAGGGAGTGCCGATAAATTCGACGCAAGCCCGCTACTATATGACAGGAAGAAACATTAATGGTGCGTTCCTCGAGCCATGCTACTGGTCGTTCGGCTCGGTTCGCCCACCTGTAAATTGTGAAACGGTAAACTCGTTGTTCATCTATTCGGGTGACCCTGTCGCCAATACCGGTTGGATAAACAATCTGGCAACCGACGCATTGATCGGCATGGCTTCGGGAAAGAAATCCCTCGAACCAGGGGCAACCTTTACCTACCACACCGCGATTGCAGTACAACGGGGCAGTTCCGCCCTTAACTCGATCACTCTGACCCGTGCCGCGGTTGACACAATCTTCAAACGGCTGGGTGCTTCTTATTCCCATATTCCCACAAGCGTAAAGGAGCAGACTACTGAACTCCCACAGACTTGGGAGCTCTCACAGAATTTCCCGAATCCGTTCAATCCCGCGACCGTTATCCGTTACGCGCTGCCCATTGCCGGCATGACGACAATAAAAATCTATGACATTACGGGAGCCCTCCTTAAAGTTCTTGTCTCTGAAGAACTCCCAGCCGGCAAACATGAAGTTGCGTTCGATGCCTCGGGTCTGGCCAGTGGAATATACTTCTACCGTCTGGAATCCGGGGGATACTCGATGACGCGCAAGATGGTGCTTCTGAGGTAAGGGAGCCGCCGCCGGTCGAACAGTCACGGCGAAATGTTGAGATCGTTATTTAAGGAGTGGCGGGAGTTACCAGCCACTCCTTTTTAATTTATGGCAAGCCGGATGCTTAGTGGATATCCATGAATTTGTCGTATCCGGCGATCATCAGAACTTTTTTGACCTCTGATGTCGCGTTGATCAGACTGAAATTTCCTTCACCGGAGTCCTTGTAGGCCTTGAAGCAGATCCTCAGGAAAGCGGATGAAATGAACGAGATACCTTCCAGATCAAAAACAATCCTCTTCCCGGTACCGGGAGCCTTGTTCTGCAATTCCTCTTCCAGCTTCTGGGAATTATAGGTATCCATTTTTTGCGGGAACCGGATCGTCAGCGACTGCTCATTTTCTATAAAATCAAACATTTGAAACCTCCTTATCTGTTTTTATAATAGTCGTTTTGGAACATATCGAGAGTGTAGTTCTCATCGAAGTACTTCGACTTATCGAAACGGTTGAAAAGTCCGTTCTCTTTTCTTCTGGCGATCCTCTGAATGTTCAGAAGATGTGTAGCCGTGATGTTGTCGGTGGTGATGTTCTTACCGCCCGTTCCGCATCCAAGTGTAAGTGAGGGGTTCAAACCGCTCCCCATTCCGACTGCTCCCTGGGATGACGGCATGTTCACCACGATCCTCCCCGCGTTCATGATGAATGAGAACTGTTTGATCTTCTCTTCATCATTCGAGAAGATGCTCGCCGTGTGACCGACCCCGCCGTGGAAGTTCAGATCAATACATCTTTTAACGGCAGCCTCGAAATCATCCTCCACATAGAAGGCGATAACAGGACAGAGTATCTCGTTCGACAGAGGGGTATCCTTCCCAACCTTGTCAAGTTTTGCCACGAGGATCTTCGTGCCGGGTGGTACAGTTAGACCGGCAAGCGCGGCTATGGTTTCCACCGGTTTCCCGACCACATCCACTTTCATTACATCCTTTTCAGTGTCGTATGCCACCGCCTCAACCCTTTTGATCTCGTCGGGAGTGAGGAAATAGCCGCCCTGTTTCCCCAGCTCTTTGATCGTTTTGTCGGCAACCTGCCTTTCAACAACGATCGACTGTTCGCTCGCGCAGACAGTGCCGTTATCGAAGAGTTTTGAGGTCAAAATGCTGTCGATCGCGAACGCCACATCGGCACTTCCCTCGATGAAGACAGGGACGTTTCCCGCACCGACACCGATCGCGGGGGTACCGCTGCTGTAGGCGGCTTTAACAAGTCCCGTTCCGCCGGTCGCGAGAATGAGCGCGATATCAGAGTGTGACATCAGCGATTGCGTGTCTTCACGGGAGAAACCGGACACCCACTGGATGCAATCCTCGGGCGCGTCGGCAGCCAGCGCGGCCTCGTAGCACAGTCGTGCGGCCTCTATCGAGCACTTGTTTGCCAGTCTGTGGGGATGGATGATTATCGGGTTTCTTGTTTTAAGTGAGATGAGGATTTTGTATAGAATTGTTGAAGTGGGGTTGGTAACGGGAATTATCGCGAAGATGGGCCCGAGGGGTTGCGCGATCTCGGTGATCCCCTTCTCTTCATCCACGCTCAGGATACCGACCGTCTTCATGTTGATGATGTCCTCGAAAACCATCTGCGTGGCAACCACATTCTTCATCACCTTGTCCTGCCAGACTCCGATGCCCGTCTCTTCCACCGCCATTTTCGCGAGTTTTACCCGGTTATTGAACCCGGCCTCGTAAACAGATCGGACGATATTGTCAACCTGTTCCTGTGTGTACTGGCTGAAGATAGCAGCCGCTGTTTTTGCTTTGAACAATACATCTGCAATTTGTGGATTAAGTGTTCCCATTGATCGCCTCTAATTCCGTTGATTAAAATGTATTAACAGCAAACTGAAATATAAACGAGTAAAAATAAAATCCTAATGAAAAGAAATTTTTGTGTGGGGGTTTTTGGAGGTGGGCGCCGGGGTATGTGGAGAGAATCAAGATAATCACGGAATGGCAAAAATCTCAATCAATTTTTCACGCTAAAATGGTTCTTTTTTACGGTAGTTTTGCAAATTTACCGTTAAAAAGAACCGGATAGTTAATTCACAATTTCTCCCACCTGAATGCTTCAGGGTTCCAAACTGCATTTGACTCTGGTTCGTCTATGCAGGGCTTAAGAAATGATTCGATTTGTGTAACTACTGCTTCAAAATTCATCTCGAACTGTAGTTTTTTTCGGGATAAAAATGCGGTCCATTGAGTCTGCATCTCTGGGTTCCGTTTGAATTGAGACTCAAAAATCCTTTTCGAATTTTCCAACTTCGTGCCCCTTTGCCTAAATGTCGCATTGATTGATTCAGAGACTGAACCATGAGTCAATCTGAAATTCGATGCAATAAATATTATATCGTAGAAATCTTTCATTCGGCTGTTCAAAAGATGAAGAGCCACAATGGCTTCGAATTTCTCGGCTAAAGCGGTTTCAATTCTATAAGCGAGTATACCGGGTTTTTCAAATTCTTTAAGAATTACAGGAAATTCTAATTTTACAGGATCTCTACAGAGGACATCACCAAAACCTAAATCGATTTGGAGTCTGCTTTTTATATTGTCCAACGAACATTTAATGAATATCCTTGCACCACTCTGAACGCCACCTGTAATTATAGGATCGACATTAATATCTGTTGAGTCAAAAGAGACACAGTCATCAATATCGACACTTAGAATCTCAACGAAGATCCTCCGTTATTCAGAGGACTCATTAGTGATATCTTTTGCCAAGAAATCTATGTCTTGAGTCAACCTTCCCGGCGTCATTTTATAAGCCATGAACAGCAGAGCGCCCTTCAACAAAAAGTAATCTGCGTACTTGGTTTTTGCCAAACGGTCCAGAAACCTCTCTTGAAAATACAACCTTGTAAGCGAATTATAATCCACGCCCCTCGCCCTCGCGATATCAAGCAACCTTGCCTTAATCGATGCATACCTGTTTTTAGGATAAAGGTTTTTACTCATTAAGAAAGTGCCTTCAGATAGGGCTTAATTTTCTGCAGAACTCCGCATTGACCCGCATAGTCAAGAAGTGATGCAATTTCTCTCGTCGATGATGAGAGATAATTCTTGAGTGCCTCAAGAAAAATATCATCTCCAATTTTGTTGCGATAACGGAAAAGATCCACGATGGTTTTTTCCACTGAATATATCAGGAAATTGCCACTATTCGAAGAAACAGTTTCAATACCAAGCCGGTAAACATTATCCCTGAAAAAATAGGGCTTCGATGGAGGATAGAACATTTTATTCGCTTTTACTTTCATCGGTAGCGCGAAAGTTACAAAATCCGGGTTAAAAGTTGTCAGTCCATAATATTCGATTGCAGATGTAAGACAAATAACGGCTTTTTTGTTGGATCGACAGATATCAACAAATGAGGAATTCTCATCCCAAGGGAAGTCAACAAGTTTATAAAGTCCTGG
>RHKR01000298.1 GCA_008363265.1 Chlorobiota bacterium | reverse complement strand
GCAGACCGCGATCGACTTTGATGTCCCGGCGCATGTTATCACCACTTCGCTCTTCAACAGGTTCCAGAGCAGACAGGATGAGAGCTTCGCGATGAAGACCCTTTCGGCGCTCAGGAACAAGTTCGGCGGTCACGAAATGAAGACCAAGGAATAGCACCGTGCCGGCCGACCAGGTACTGGTGATCTTCGGCGCCTCGGGCGACCTCACCGAACGGAAGCTGATCCCCGCTCTCTATGCCCTGAAGAACCGGGGGCTCCTCCCCGGGAACTTCGCGGTTCTTGGAACGGGGAGAACCGTTATGTCCGATGATGAATTCCGTCAGAAACTGAAGGAAAAAGGGGGCGAGTACGACCCCGCTTTCCTCGCGACGATCCATTATCTGCCGCTTGACCCGCAGAATCCCGAGAACTATTATGCCCTCAGGGAACAGTTGAGGCACATTGATCACGATTTCAAAGTGCAGGGCAACTACATTTTCTATCTGGCGACACCTCCGCTCCTCTATGAGAGCGTGGCCGAAGGTCTGGCTGCCGCGGGACTCAACCACAACGAACCGAACGGCGGACTGAAAAAGCTTGTTATCGAGAAGCCTTTCGGTTACAGTCTTGAGACCGCGAAGAACCTGAACAGGAAACTCCTCCTCTATTTTGAAGAGAATCAGCTTTTCAGGATCGACCATTATCTCGGCAAGGAGACCGCTCAGAACATCCTCGTTTTCCGTTTCGCCAACGGGATATTTGAGCCGCTCTGGAACAGGAATTACATCGATCATATACAGGTGACCTCTTCCGAGAGCATCGGAGTTGAGAACCGCGGCGGTTACTACGACACCGCCGGCGCGCTCAGGGACATGGTGCAGAACCACTTACTTCAGCTCGTTGCCCTCGCGGCGATGGAGCCCCCTGCCGGGTTCGATGCCGATTCGATCCGCAACGAAACGGTGAAGGTGTTTCAGTCGATAAAGCCTTACACCCCCGATGACATAAGGAAAAATGTGATCCGCGGGCAGTATATCGCCTCCACCATAAAGGGGGAGAAGATGAAGGCTTACCGCGACGAAAAGGGGGTTGATCCCGCTTCCAGGACCGAGACTTTTGTGGCGCTGAAATTCTTCATCGACAACTGGCGGTGGGGCGGAATACCGTTCTACATCAGAACAGGAAAAAGGCTCCCAACCAGGGTTACCGAGATCGTCGTCAGGTTCAAAAACACGCCCCACAGGCTCTTCAGAAGCATCTTTGATGATGAATCGGGTACGAACCAGCTCATCATCAGGATCCAGCCCGATGAGGGAATACTTCTTAGATTTTCCCTGAAACAGCCCGGCGCGGGATACACCGTTAAGAACGCCTCGCTCGATTTCCATTATTCAAAAATGAGCGAAGAGAGGATTCCCGAAGCTTATGAACGGTTGATCAACGACTGCATGATGAACGACTCGACACTTTACACGCGTGGCGACGCTCTGGAATCGTGCTGGAAGTTCATCGACCCGATACTGAACGCGTGGAAGGACGACCCGGCTCAGAAGATCTACGGTTACCCGGCGGGGACATGGGGTCCGGTGGAGGCCGATGCCCTCTTGAACTCGAACGGGCAAAGCTGGCGCTATCCCTGCAAGAACCTGACCGATGATGAAAATTTCTGCGAGCTTTAGATGAAGGATATCATCAGAATCTACCCCGATCCCGAAATGTCGGCTGCCGCGTGTGCCGCTCTCGTTGACAGGGAAATAACCCGGTTACTTGAAACGAAATCTTTCGTTTCAGTGGCACTTTCAGGTGGGTCAACACCGGCTTTACTCTTTAAGGTGCTGGTTGATTTATACAGTGATGCCCCCTGGAAAGACAAGCTGAAATTCTTCTGGGTGGATGAAAGGTGTGTTGCCCCTGACGACCCTGAGAGCAACTACGGCGCGGCGAAGAAACTCCTCCTCGATCCCCTCGGGATCAAGGATGAGATGATCTTCCGCATTCACGGTGAGAGCAACCCCACGGATGAGGTGGCGCGCTACACTTCAGTGCTTCAGAAAGAACTGGGCCCGGATGGTGTGATCGATATTTGCCTCCTCGGGATGGGGAGCGACGGGCATACGGCATCGGTTTTTCCGCCGCACTCCACCCTTATGGACGCTTCAGTTATGGTCGCTGAAACAAAAAACCCCTACTCGGGGCAGAAAAGAATTACGATGACAGGGAAATTGATAAACAACAGCTTAACAACAATATTTCTGGCTCACGGCAAGGAAAAGAAGGATGTGCTGAAACTGATACTCGACAACCGGGAGAGGGAGAGTTTCCCAGCCGGACTTGTTATCAACGCGCACGAAGGCGTTTACTGGTTCCTTGACACAGAGGCATACCGGTTGCCGTGACAATGATATTTTAATATTACGGAGAAAATTAATGATACTTGCATGCGATGCCGGCGGCACGAAAACAGTGCTTTCGGTCTTCACCCTCGAAGGTAAAAAACTTGTTGCTCACAAATCAGAGCGCTACAATTCGAACGAATATGAGAGTCTTGAAGATATTATAATCCACTTCCTGAAGGATACCGGATATAAAATTGAAACAGGATGTGCAGGTGTTCCCGGTCCTGTGGTCGACGGAATAAGTTCATCCACAAATCTCACCTGGGCAATGGATGAAGCAGTGATAAGAGAGAAAACAGGCATTCCCAACTTCAAGCTCGTGAACGATCTTTACGCTCTTGCTTCGGCCGTGCCGTTTCTGGCAGAAGAAGATATCCTCACTGTTTACCCCGGTTCACCAACCAACGGTGTGGGCGTAAAAGCAGTCCTCGCTCCCGGTACCGGACTTGGTCAGGGTTTTCTCGTTCCCATTGAGGATGGAAAATTCAAAGTGATCCCTTCAGAGGGAAGTCACGCCGACTTTGCACCGATAGATGATCTTCAGATAGAGATGCTCAAGTTCATGACGGCTGAATACGGTCGCGTTAGTGTTGAAAGGATATCCTCCGGCCTTGGTCTTAGAGGCATCTTCAAGTTCCTTTACGAGACAAAAACTGCAACCCCGACGCCTGAACTCCTCGAAGCGATCGAAACAGAGGACACGGCCGCGATGATCTCGAAGTTCGCCCTTGAAGGGAAGGATGAACTGGCGGTATTGGCTCTCGATCTTTTCACAAGAGTGCTTGGCCAGCAAGCCGGTAACCTCGTGCTTACCCTGATGGCACAGGGTGGTGTGTACCTCGGTGGCGGAATACCACCTAAGATCACCGAAAAAATTATGGACGGTTCGTTCGTTGAGGCTTACAAGGCCAAGGGGCGCCTCAGTTACATTGTTGAGAACACCCCCGTTTACCTGATTAAAGACAGCAGCGCGGGTCTGCACGGCTCTGCATACATAGCCGCGGGCCTGATATAAAATTAGAAAAGGAAACCGATATGAGTAAGATAGAAAAACTCGCAGAACTTGGTCAGTCACTTTGGCTCGATTTCATCAGCCGCGACTACATCCAGGGCGGGAAGCTTCAGGCGATGATAAACGACGGTCTGAGGGGCATCACCTCGAATCCGACGATATTCGACAAAGCGATCGCCGGAAGTGCTGCCTATGATGCCGAGATCGCCGGGCTACTGGCGAAAGGCCACAGCACGCTCGAGATCTATGAGCAGCTCGCAATCAAAGATATTAAAACCGCTTGCGAAATGATGCTCCCAGTTTTTGAAAGGACGAAAGGGCTCGACGGATATGTAAGTCTTGAGGTCAATCCGACACTCGCTTACAAAACAGAGGAGACGATCGAAGAAGCCGTAAGGCTTTACACCGCGGTTAAAATGCCGAACCTGATGATAAAGGTTCCGGCAACGAAGGAAGGAATTCCTGCCGTTAAAGAGCTTATCTCACACGGAATATCGGTTAACACCACCCTGATCTTCTCGATCGAAAGCTATATTGCAACCGCCAAAGCCTATATCGAAGGTCTTGAAATTCTCAAGACAAACGGCGGTGATGTGTCTAAAGTGGCTTCAGTTGCCTCGTTCTTCGTAAGCCGTGTTGATTCAGCCTGCGACTCCGCGCTTGAAAAGGCCGGAAACAAAGAGTTTCAGGGCAAAATTGCCGTTGCCAACGCCAAGGTTGCATTCAAGGAGTACGGAAAACTTTTTGGCGATGAGAGATGGGGTAAACTCGCGGCAGCGGGCGCGATGCCTCAGCGCGTTCTTTGGGCCAGCACCGGAACCAAGAACCCGGTAACACGATGCCTCCCGCGACGATAGACGCGTTCCTTGATCACGGAAAGCTTGAGGTCACACTTGACAAAGGTGTTGAGGAAGCCGAAGCTCAGATCGCCGCACTTGCCGGACTTGGCATCGATATCAACGCCATTACTGACAAGCTCCAGACCGACGGCGTAAGACTTTTTGAAGAATCGTTCGTATCGCTTCTCGGCTCGGTTGAGAAGAAATCGCTTGCCATCCTCCGTAATGGAAACAAGTTCGAGTGTTTTCCGACCGTTCTGGCAGAGAATTTTGCCTCGGGTTTGCAGAAACTCGCTGATCAGAACATACCCGGGAGGATATTCGCGAAGGATCACACCGTTTGGAATGATTCCCCCGTTGAGATCGCGAACAGGCTCGGCTGGCTTGACAGTCCCGCGAACACCCTCGCATCACTTGATGAGATCAACGCTTTCGTAACTGAAATTAAGGCCGAAGGTTTTACCAACGCGCTCCTTCTCGGCATGGGTGGTTCATCACTCGCGCCTGAAGTATTTTCGCAGATGTTCGGCGCGGCCGGGGGGTATCTTTCACTGGAGATACTCGACAGCACACACCCGGCAGCAGTTCTTGAAAAAGAGACCAAACTCGCTGATAAAAAGACGCTTTACATCGTTTCCAC
>RHKR01000297.1 GCA_008363265.1 Chlorobiota bacterium | reverse complement strand
CCTTCAGAAGTCTCGAAAACAACGGTTCGCCGTGGGCATTACCCGCATCAGAAAGAGGTGCCTGGGCTGATGGACTTGGCATCAAAACCATGGCCGAAGACAATAACACGGAATATCTCTTCTGGGTGGGATGTGCCGGTTCATTCGATGACAGATACAAAAAAGTGTCGAAAGCTCTCGCCGGTATCATGCAGCAGGCCGGAATTGATTTCAGAATTCTCGGGTCTGAGGAGCAGTGCAATGGCGATACTGCCAGAAGGCTCGGCAATGAATACCTCGCTCAGACATTAATGCAGTCCAATATTGAAACCCTGAACAATTATGGCGTTAAGAAGATCGTTACTGCGTGTCCACACTGCTACAATTCACTTAAAAATGAATTTCCTCAGTTCGGAGGCAATTACGAAGTTAAACACCACACGGAGTTGATCGACGAACTGCTTTCTGATGGGAAACTGTCAGTGACAGCTGACGTAAAAGCTGCAAAGACGACATATCACGATTCCTGTTATATCGGAAGATACAATGACATTTACGACGCACCCAGGAAGATAGTGGCCACCTCAACCGGCAGGGAGTCGATTGAAATGGAGAGAAACCGCTCACGTGGTTTCTGCTGCGGTGCCGGTGGTGGAAGAATGTTCATGGAGGATACCGAAGGGGGTCGGGTTAACATTGAAAGAAGTAAAGAGGCGATCGGGACCGGTGCAGGCACGATCGCAACTGCATGTCCTTTCTGCATGACGATGATGACCGATGGCGTAAAAACGCTCGAAAAGTCGGAAGAGGTTCAGGTGAAAGACATTGCTGAAATAGTTTTTGAAAACCTAAACACATCCATAATTAAATAGGAGCAATTATATGGAGCAATACAATCAATTACTCAAAATGGTACAGGACATGGAAGCTGATTTTCACAAGTTCTATGAAAAACAACAGTCGGCTGCCGGTACCAGGATCAGAAAAAGTCTGAGTGACCTGAAGAAAAAGGCCCAGGAACTTCGCGAGGGAGTTCAGGAGACCAAAAACGCCCGCAAAGCGTAGCTCACTGACTGATCCCAGTACAGTTTCAAAAGCCACCCGGGTTAACCTCGAGTGGCTTTTTTTTTGTAACTTTGTATTTTATTTTTCAGAAAATTAATGAAGAAGAACCTCCCTCTTTCTCTGATATTCCTTGTCGTGTTTATCGATCTGCTCGGATTCGGTATACTGATTCCCATTATTCCTACTTTTGCCTACAAAGTACTGAATGTAAATGAGGCAGCAATCGGAATCGTTGTGGCAGTATACTCGCTTACACAGTTTTTATTTAATCCCGTTTTCGGATCGTTGTCAGACAGGTTTGGAAGACGAAGGATAATACTTTTTTCTTTACTGCTGAATGCCGCAGGTTATATTCTATTTGCATTCACCCATTCTTTTTTAATGCTGATAGCAGCCAGAGTGATCTCCGGCATCGGTGGGAGCAGTATCGGTGTCGCACAGGCCTACATCGCTGATGTTACAACTCCTCAGGAACGGGCGAAAGGTATGGGGCTGATCGGTGTTGCATTCGGTCTTGGATTCGTTTTCGGACCAATGCTCGGTGGGATTTTTTCAGGTTTTGGTTACATGGTAACCGGTTTTGCATCTGCATTCTTCTCCATAATGGCGTTCTTGCTAAGTCTGTTTTTTCTTCCTGAATCGCTAAAACGAGAACATCCAACCGACGTTCCATCGCCAAGAAAAAAGATATCCGACCTCATTTCGTTGAAGTCAGTTTCAAATAATAAACCTGCCTTTTTTGTGATTACTCTGACGTTCTTCCTTACATTCTCGGTCGCGAATATCTATGGTACATTTGCAATCCTTGGCAGCGGGCATTTTGGATTCACCGATTTCGACAATGGAATGTTATTCGGGATAATGGGGATAGTGTCAGCTTTCATGCAGGGGTTCATGATGGGGAAGCTCACAAAGAAGTTTACCAAACTGCAGTTGCTCCTCGTGGGTTTTTTCAGTCTCGCGATCGGACTGGCACTAATTCCTTTTGGATCGACTTTTCTTCTGATGGGATTGATACTTGGTCTGATGTCTGTCGGAACCGGAGCTCTACAGCCAATTCTTCTAAGTCTGATATCTCAGGTATCATCCGAGAAAGAACAGGGAACCGTTCTAGGAATAAACCAGTCGCTATCCTCACTTGCCAGAGTATTGGGTCCACTGTGGGGCGGTTTCGCTTTTCAGTATCTTGGTTACCAGGTGCCATTCTTAACAGGTGCAGTGGTCGCAGTTGCCCTCTCGATTTATTGTTACAAATTGTATAACATTATAATTCATCCAAAGCTTGCGAATGTTTAAAGTAGGACCGATTGAAAAGGAGAAAGCTCTCCTGCTCGCACCAATGGAAGATGTCACGGACATCTCCTACAGGTTGGTATGCAGGGAACTCGGAGCTGACGTTGTATACACGGAATTCGTGAATGCCGAAGGCATTATCAGGAAAAATGAAAAAACTCACAAGAAACTAAAGATAATTGATCAGGAAAGACCGGTTGGGATACAAATATATGGCGGAAGAGTTGATGCCATGGTCGAGGCAGCAAAAATTGCTGAATCTCATGAACCTGAACTGATCGATATAAATGCTGGTTGCTGGGTAAAAGGAGTTGTTGCTTGTGGCGCGGGGGCAGGTATGCTGAAAGATCCGGTCACAATGCAGAGCACGATAAAAGCTGTAGTGGATGCGGTCAGTCTGCCTGTTACCGTGAAAACACGAATCGGTTGGGACCTCGATAACGTAAATATTCTTGATGTGGCCAAGCGACTCGAGGATGTTGGAGTCAAGGCATTAACGGTTCATTGCCGTACACGGAGCATGGGCCACAAGGGGGATGCGGAGTGGGAATGGATCAATAAAGTTAAAGAAGTGGTTTCCATCCCGGTTGCCCTCAACGGTGGTGTAATGACTGCGGAGGACGCTCTCAGAGCTTTTGACGAGACCAACGCCGATGCAGTGATGATAGCCCGGGGCGCAATTGGTTATCCATGGATATTCAAGGACGCAAAAAGGCTTTTGGAAGGTTTACCGGTCAGGGACGAAATACCCTACGATGAACGGATAAGAGTCTGTCTTAGACACCTCGAACTTGCAACCATGGTAAAAGGGGAGAGAAGGGCCATTCTTGAGCAGAGAAAGTATTATTCAGGCTACCTTAAGGGTTTGAACAATGCAAGTCACATACGGCAGGAACTGATGAAACTGCTCGAGTTCACACAGGTGGAAGACCTCCTTAAGGCGTACGAAAGTTATCTCTCCGGTCTCGAGCATCCCTACGCGAATTTTCAGCAGGCCTGATTATGTCCAGCCCCCTCCGGAGGAGTGAAAAGATAGCAAGGGTTCTATCATATCTGTTTCTTCCACCGGTCCTCAATATTACAGCATTCGCCTTTGTTATTTTCTCTTTTGAGTCTGAAAACGGCTCCCCATGGTTAATATTCTTCTACACTTCAATATTCACCGCAATTCTGCCCATCCTGATCTTTATTCTTTTTTTAAGGAAAGGGAAGATCGCTGACCCTGATGCGAGGGAACGGAGCGAAAGGCATGTGCCTTATATTGTATTTGCCGTGGTGATCACGGCAGGGCTGCTCTTTATTCCCTGGGCCAACCATGCGCCCGGGATCCGCTCACTATTTATCATATACCTGTTTAATCTAATATTCTTATTTTTAGTAAACCTCTTCTGGAAAATAAGCGCGCACACCATGGGCGCGGGAGGCTTTCTTGGTACCGCGTTGTTTGTTTTCGGAAGCTGGGGTTTATTTGCTTTTCCCGTTGTTTTGGCTCTTGCGTGGGCACGGCTTGAGTTGAAATGTCACACTCCCGCTCAACTTATTGCGGGAGCTATAACGGGCCTGGCTAATACACTGATCCTGTTTCACTATTTGTAAACACCATGAACGAAGATAAAATCAATCTTTTGAAGATCATCGATCAGATCACATATCTCCTTGAACTCAAAGGGGAGAATGTCTTCAAGATCAATGCATTCCGAAAAGCATACACGATCATTTCCGGTATCTCAGACGATCTTTCAGAGATGTTTGATTCAGGCCGGCTCGCAGCAGTGCCCGGAATAGGTAGAGGGATACTCTCCATAGTCGCTGATTACTTTAACATGGGATATTCTTCTGCCCTCCGTGAACTGGAGGCTGAGATTCCAAAGGGGTTGATAGAGATCAACCAAATAAGGGGTTTGGGACCTAAAAAAGCCGTTCAACTGTAT
>RHKR01000296.1 GCA_008363265.1 Chlorobiota bacterium | reverse complement strand
TTCAGTACCTCAGTCTTACCGAAGTTCCGAAGCTCCGAAGTTCCGAAGTACCGGGGTTCCGAAGCTCCGAAGTACCAGTGTTCCGAAGTTCCGAAGCTCCGAAGTTCCGAAGTACCGGGGTTCCGAAGTACCGAAGCACTGAAGTTCCGAAGTACCGAAATACCGAAGTACCGAAGTACTGAAGTTCTATTTGACAAGCAGCATCTTCCTCGTAAGGGCTGAGCCTTCCGTTTCAAGGCGGTAGAGATAGAGGCCTGAAGGAAGTCCCGTCGCGTCGAAAGATACAGTATGCTGGCCTGCAGGCATCTCATCGCTAACAAGAACTTTTACCAACTCACCTACAGCGTTATAAACACTGATCCGCGCGAAACCGGTAACGGGCAACGCGTAACGGATAACGGTAGAAGGGTTGAATGGGTTCGGGTAGTTCTGCTCAAGGGTGAATGAAGCGGGTGAGCCTGAAGGATCATTAACATCCGCGAATTCATCCAGTACAAGTACAAAAGCATTAGCCACCGGGTCGAAATTACTGGTCTGATTGCCGCCAATGAAGATAATTGCTGACTCATAATTCGAATTATGATAGGGTGCTCTGGCGGAATAGTATGGCCAGTAAGTTACTGTTGCCGATGAGGCTGCCTTGTAGAATGTTGTAGTGGAACCAGGATTGCCATACATCAAGTCTATATGATTCAGTCCCTGATCATCTGTCCACAGCCTCGGGAGCAGAACCTGCCAACCCTCATAGACTATTGGTGGCAGATAAGTGAAAACCTTACCTGTTACAGTATCAGCAACAGGAAGATATACAGGAAGTACTTCGAAGGCTTTGGTAACGGGATCAACCGTGAAGAGCCGCCATCCCGTGCCGTTCTGAAATTTTCTGGCAAGGAATATTTTCTTCCCTTGCAACCATGTTTTATGCTGCATGTCGTCACCGAAGTCGGTTACAACTCTGAAGTCGGGATCATCAGCGAAAAGCTGGTCTCTCAAGACAGTGAACTGATTTGTCGTGAAGTTGTACTCCTCAACTTTTCCTGAGAACTCGCCTCCATATGTGCCCCATCCGCCAAACAGGAGCGCGTTACCATCCGATGTTGCCACCATCGTGGGGTATGCTCTTGGCTGGTTAAGATTTCCTGTTGCCACGGATTGATTTGTAGCCAGATTGATCAGTTCCGCCTGAGTTGCAGCGGCATCACTGTACCAGCAACCGGCAACCAGTACTCTTCCATCGTTGAGCTGAACACCATTCGCCATCGTCCGGGCGTGGATCATGTTAGGTCCGGCGACGCTTGAAAGAAGATGCGGGTAGACCCTTTCGGTGGTTGCAAGCTGTCCGACACCGAGCGGGGATGACATACCGCCCACGAGAAGGGCAGTTGAATCTTTGAGGTAGACAATACCGGCGTTATCGCGGTTGTCAGCCAGATTGAAATACGACCATACCGATCCGGTATCATCTATGGCTACTGCGTTGTTTAAAAGAGCAAAACCGGTTGTATGGCCACCAAGTGCCATAATTTTTTTGTTATACCCTGTTACTATCTGACTTGTCATTCTCGGAGTCAGCATCACCGGGAGTTCTTTCTTGTAAGCCACACCCCACTGAGCGTTCAGAGCAGTCGAGAAGGTTGCAAGTGCGATCAAGTAAAAGATCATCCGTTTCATGGAAGTGATTCTTTCTAAAATGTGATACGATACAATGCACTGTGAATAAAATTCACAATGAGAACATCAAAAAAAGTGCCATAAAAAAGTGTGCTTTAGAGCAACAATTCGGGCTATAATGAACCGTAATTCCCTTCTCTGAGAAAAATTCTTTGTCATTTCATGGAATTAAAAATCAAGCCTGTAACTTCTTATCTTGAACATCTGAATTATTTAATTTCCATAACATACGGAGAATCATTTTTAATGCGACTCAGACTTTTCCAGTTATTGCTTGTCCCTCTTCTTCTTACAGGGATACTCTTCGCTCAGGATGAGGAAAAAGAGAAAAAAGACCCTTTGCAGAAGGAGAATTTCAGCGGATTGAAGTGGCGGAGCATCGGCCCCGCGCTTACTTCAGGCAGGATATCCGATTTCGCTGTAAACCCGAAGAACATCAGCGAATATTATGTTGCAGTATCGAGCGGTCATATATGGAAGACCGTTAACGCCGGGATAACCTTCGAGCCAATATTCGACAACTACGGTGCTTACTCGATGGCATGCGTAACCCTTGATCCGAACAACCATCATGTTGTTTGGGTTGGTACCGGCGAGAATAATCACCAGCGTGCTCTCGGTTACGGAAACGGTGTTTATAAATCGGTGGACGGCGGCAAGAGCTGGAAGAACATGGGATTGAAGGATTCCCGTCAGATCGGTGATATAGTCATTGATCCCCGTAATTCGAACGTGGTTTTCGTCGCAGCTGAAGGTTCCGTTTGGGGCCCCGGCGGCGAGAGAGGCCTCTACAAAACCGTTGACGGCGGAAAGAACTGGAAGAAAGTTCTTGAAATATCCTCTCACACCGGCGTGAATAATGTGACATTTGATCCCCGCAATCCTGACATAATGTACGCGACCTCCGAGCAGAGGCGCAGGCATGTTTATGGGAAGATCGGCGGCGGACCTGAATCTGCAGTTTACAAATCAGAGGACGGCGGTGAGACCTGGGAAAAGATAATGAAAGGCCTCCCCTCCGTTCACCTCGGCGGAATGGGAATTGATATTTCACCCGTTAATCCCGATGTGGTTTACCTGATTGTTGAGGCTGCAGAGAACCAGAGCGGTTTCTACAGAAGCACCAACCGCGGGGCAACCTGGGAGAAGATGAGCGACTATGCATCCTCAGGTCAGTATTTCAACGAGATCATCTGCGATCCTAAGGATGTTGACAAGATATACTCGATGGATGTCGTCTCCCGTGTATCAACCGATGCTGGTAAAACATGGACTCCCCTCGGCCTCGATGCCCGACACGTTGACGATCACGCGCTCTGGATCAACCCTTCGAACACCGACCACCTCATAATCGGTGGTGACGGCGGTATCTATGAGTCGTTCGACGGCGGAAAGCTTTGGGACTTCAAGGAGAACCTCCCTGTAACACAGTTCTACCGCGTGTTTGCTGATAACGCCGAACCTTTCTACAATGTTTACGGTGGTACACAGGATAACAGCAGCATGGGTGGACCCTCGAGAACGCTCAGCTCCGACGGTATCGTGAACTCAGACTGGTTTATCACCAACGGAGGTGACGGTTTCTGGTCGGCTGTCGATCCTGAAAATCCCGATATCGTCTATGCCGAGTCGCAGTACGCCGGAATGGTCCGTTATGACAAAAAGAGCGGTGAGGCGATCGACATCAGACCCGAACCGGGCAAAGGTGAGAAAACCTACAAGTGGAACTGGGATACACCCCTTTTCATCAGTCCGCACAAGAACACCCGTCTTTATACAGCAGCACAGGTGGTGTTCAGAACCAATGACCGTGGCGACAGTTGGGAGGTTATCTCCCCTGACCTTACCACCGGTATTGACAGGAACTCATTCCCCGTGATGGATAAATACTGGGGTGTTGATGCAGTGGCAAAAGACCGTTCAACCTCACTCTTCGGCACCATAGTTTCACTTGCTGAATCGCCGGCGAAGGAGAATCTCCTCTATGCCGGAACGGATGACGGCCTGATCCAGGTCACCGAAGACGCCAAGACCTGGCGCAAGGCGGGAAGCTTCCCCGGTGTACCTGAGTACACCTATGTAAGCGATGTGCTTCCCTCAAGATTCAATGAGAATGTGGTTTACGCCGCGTTCAACAACCACAAGAGGGACGACTTCAAACCTTACATCCTCAAGAGTGAGGACAAAGGTAAAAGCTGGAAACCGATCTCAGCGACACTTCCCGAAAACGGTTCTGTTTGGAGCCTCGCTGAAGACTTCGAGAATCCGAACCTTCTTTTCTGCGGTACCGAATTCGGCTTCTTTTTCACCGTTGACGGTGGTAAGAAGTGGTTAAAGCTCGGTAACGGTCTGCCCGATATCCCTGTCCGCGACATTCACCTGCAGAAGAAGCATGGTGATATCGTGATCGCCACTTTCGGTCGCGGTTTCTACATAATTGATGATTACACCCCGCTCCGTAGCGTGACAAACGAACTGCTTGAAAAGGATGCTCACATCTTCGGGGTAAGGGATGGGTTGATGTATATCGAAGCAGCCGGCCGGTATGGAACGGGCAACACCTATTACAAGGCTCCAAATCCTGAGTTCGGTGTTAATATCACCTAC
>RHKR01000295.1 GCA_008363265.1 Chlorobiota bacterium | reverse complement strand
ACGAGGTCCTTATTCCCGGAGTCGTCAGAAGGAACGGGGATTGCATTTATCACTGAGAGGATCTCATCACCCGTCTTGCTGAACATCCTCTCGTTGGTGCCGGGCAGTTCAAGAAACTCCTCCCTCGTTTTGGGCTTCACCCTGGAGAGCCCGGCGAGAATTTCATCAGAACAGATCAGATACGGCGGCTGGGAGAACCTCTTCGCCATCCTTTCGCGAACACCTTTAAGCTTAAAGAAGAGTTCAAGATCGGCACCCGGGTCTGAAGGAAGTGATGTGTCGCCCGTCTTCTCGATCAGCCGCAGTTCAACCAGTGACGCGTACCCCTTGTTGGTGAGGAACACCCGGTTACCTTTCGATTTGTTCTCGAAAATGTAGCCGTTCGCCAGAAGAAGATTGAAAACCGGCTTCACCTGACCATACTGAAAACCGGAGCAAATGCCGAAAACGGGGAGTTTCTGATAGTTCTCAGACTTCGAGTTGCCCATCAGGATAGTGAAAACATGAACAGGACTCACGCCGTCGGGGAAGAAGTGAACCGCTCGCAACACCGACTCGTTAATGAACTGTGTGGCATCGGCGGGGAGGGTTTCGTTCTCACGCCGGCAATTGTCGCACTTCCCGCATTTATACTCCTTCCGGTCGCCGAAATACTTCAGAATAAAGGCGAACCGGCAGCCGGTGTAGTAAACGAAGTTTTCGATCTGCTTCAGTTTATTAAAAGAATTGTTGAAGTTCTGATCGACGAACCTTGAATCTATCACAAGTTTTGTGCTTTTGATACGGGGGATCAGCAGCCTGAAAGTATCTTTTGAAGCGGGGGCCTGAAACGAGATGATGCCGCTGTTGTCGAGCTCGAAGAGGGAGTCGCGAAGTGCCGCTTCTCCCGTGGCGAGTTCCTGCACCATTTTAACGGTATCGATCATCACCGTCCGTTCAAATGGTGAATTGCCGTACTCCTTCACCAGCCAGAGGATTATTTCCTTTTTTATGTTGTCGGGGAGGCTTTTCGTGTACTTCTTCAGCTGTTCCGGATTAAGGATGTAAGAGAAGAAGTATTTCTGTCTGAAGTCTGAAATGGCGGCGAGGTATCCGGCCTTCTCGAGAATGTTAAGGGCACCGAGTATGGTGCCGCGGGGGATGTTCTTCCCGAGGATCAGGTTGATAAGGTCGTAGTCGATCTTCAGCAGCTTTTCGGGGAGGTCACCCTGCTGCACAGAGACAGAGTCGAGAAGCGCGTCGTAGATCTCCGCCACAAGGTCTTTCTTTGGGAAGGCGGAGTCGATGAAGAACTGCTGCAGTTTCAGGTCGGCCCTTTCGAATAGCATCACCGCGTGCGACTCCTTGCCGTCCCTTCCGGCGCGGCCGAACTCTTGGTAATAGCTTTCTATCGTGCCGGGCATGTTAAAGTGTATCACCAGCCGCACATCCTCTTTATCGATCCCCATGCCGAAGGCGTTGGTGGCGACAATAACATTCACCTTCCCGCTGAGGAAGCGCTCCTGTATCAGTTTGCGGTGTTCGTTGGGGAGCCCGGCGTGATAGTAGAGGTTTTCGATCTTCCGCATTGTGAGGTATTCGGAGAGCTCTTCCGCCTTTTTGCGTGAACCTGTGTAGATAATGGCAGGGGTGCCGTAAATCCGCAACAATTCGGCTGTTTTAGCCTTTTTCTCCTTCAGTTCGTGTACCGAAAGAGAGATGTTCTCCCGCTCGAAGCCGCGCACGAAGGTGAGGGGATCGCGCATGTTGAGCTGGCGGGTGATATCCTCCCGTACCTCTTCGGTCGCGGTTGCAGTGAAAGCGGAGATATTCCTGATGCCGGAGTAGGTGATGAAATCCCTGATCTTAAGGTAGCCGGGTCTGAAATTGTGACCCCACTCGCTGATGCAATGGGCTTCGTCCACGAAGAGGAAGGATGGTTTAAGCTGTTTGATCTTATCGGCGAAGGCGATGTTTTCGAGTCGCTCGGGTGCCACATAGAGGAGTTTGATCAGGCCCTGTTCGAGGTCGCGCATTATACGGTCGATCTCATATCCGCCGAGTGAACTGTTGATGAACTCGGCGCTCACCCCCGCGTTCCGGAGGTTATCGACCTGGTCTTTCATCAGCGCTATAAGAGGGGAGATAACTATCGAAAACCCTGTTGTTACGAGGGCAGGTATCTGGTAGCAGAGCGATTTTCCGCCCCCCGTCGGCAGGATCGCGAGTACATTCTCCCTGTTAAGGATCGCCTCGATGATCTCCTGCTGCCCCTGGCGGAAGGAATCGTATCCGAAATATTTTTTTAGTGCTTCTTGTGGTGACATCGTCTGCAAATTTATCAATTTGCCGGGAGAGAAAAAAGCGGCCCGGTATTTTTAGAGGGTTTCTTCCGGGCACTCTCTTTCTTTTTCTTCGAACCACACTCTGGTTTCAAACCTCACCCCCCTTAATCCCCCCGCTCCTTGCCAAGGAGCGAGGGGAGACGGCTGAACCAGAAGCGCTGAATTCCCGGAGTCTCCGCTAAAGGGAAAATAACTCGCTTCGCTCAGACACATTTTCCCTTTCACGCTGCGACCGCCGGAAATTCTTCATCGCGCTTCTGCTTAGGCCGACCCCACTGGAGGTTCGTGCCGAAAACTGGCATTAATCCTCATAACAAATCTGCACAAGCGTTCACATACTTTGTGGCGCATGCGTCCTCGCTTGCGATCCCGCGGAGCGGGACCCTGGCACCGGGAGGTGCCTCGTATGGGTAGAATAGAGATACAGAACCCGGAAGCGCTCCGTAGGAGTGCTATGTCGGTAGGTTGGAGTTTTTTATTTGAAACGCGCTCCCCCAAAAGGCAGGCCTCCGGGGTGCAGTAGGTTCTCTTCTGCCCTCAACATTCAGCCCTCATCCTTCTTTTCCTTTTTCATGTCAAATTTTTTCCATATTTTACCCTCTTAAATTTCTTATTCGCAGGCGAAAAATGCTAAATCAATCATCCATCTTTGGAAAATACGCCCTCCTCTTGATCCTCCTGATTTCCGGGAGTGTAAACCTTAATGCTCAATTTGATTCAATTATATTCGCACGAAATGATATATACGCGCCACAGGCCGTCATTTACATGGGTGATCAGAATGATGATGGCTGTGATGATTTTGTACTTTGTAGGTTTAATACAACAACGGGACTAGAAACAAAGGCATTACTTTTCTATGGTGGGCAACAAATTGACTCTACACCCGCGCTGACATTTAACTTTTTACGAGGAGTTATCCCTAATCAAATTACGGCTTGTGATTTTAACAGGGATGGATATAGAGACTTAATAATTGCAGAATATAAATCTAAACCCTTGAAGCTCAATATCTACCTAGGTGGCCCTAACTTTGACACACTAGTTGATTTTTCTTTTCGAGCCGGAGATAATTCACTTATTGCCTATAGATTTGCCGGTCAGGATTGGCCAATTGACTTGAATGGCGATGGTTTTGAGGAGTTGCTTCTGATATTGTACAATACGGATTTAAATTCTAACAAAGGGGCATTTTATATTTATAACTCATCTTTAGAAATGGATTCAATTCCAATAAAGGTGGTCACATATGCCCCAAGTGAAGAAATTTCTTTTTTTGATATTACCCACGGTGATCTTGATGGAGATGGGAGAACTGATCTGACCTTTAAACTTACAGATCCTTCCATTCCGTTAAACTTTGCTTTGAGGAGATTCGTTTTTGGCAGATCAGATTTTTCTTTTCAGGATACTCTGAATTTCATGGATTCGGTAAATATTGTAAGAACTAATAATATTATACAAGATATTAACAAAGATGGTAAGTCTGATCTGATTGTACGGGATACAAAATTTAAGTACCCATATTGGTATATAATGGCAGTAAGTTATGGTTCTCGAAATTTAGACCATGTGCCGGAAGAAGGCTTCAACACCCAGAATCAGGGATTTGTACATACCCGGTCGGTAGGCGATGTAAACGGCGACGGGTATGGAGACTTTTTATCTTCCCTTGATGGTTCTGGTGGCCGATTGTTTGTGGGAGGTAAACACAAGATTGATGACACTCCGATCAGATATTACGGGAATTCATTCAACATCCTTGGCAGGGTTGGAGATGTAAATGGCGACGGACTTGATGACATTGGAATAGGAAAGAACGGTGCAACATATGCACAGCCCGGTACTTTTTATATTATGAGTGGTGAGAGGGTGGCAATGGCTGTGGAGGACGAAGCAGATGGTCTGACAACCCCTTATGAAATAGACCTAACCATATCTCCCAATCCAACGAATGGACCCGTCACATTACAATACACCCTCCCGGGTCCGGGTGAA
>RHKR01000294.1 GCA_008363265.1 Chlorobiota bacterium | reverse complement strand
TGGAGTCAAGCTACTCTTTTCCCAGAATAAAAACGATCTCGTTCGGGAAATTTAGTGTTACCTTTCTGATCACTCTATTCATGGTGATCGCCTCAACGAAACCGGTGTAGTTTTCCTCCATCCCTTTCTCCCTTCCCCCTATCGACTTAAGTGGAAACGAAACAACAACGAAAGCGGCTTTCAGCGCTTGATCCAGGATTTTTTTTGCGCTCCCTTTTTCCTGTCGCTCAATGCATGAAAGCGTCTTGAAAAGAAAGACCGCGTCGAACTGACCCGCGTCGAACGGCTCGCTCAGGAGGTCCCTGTTCTCGCTCTGAAAATTGTCAAGACCACTTGCCGCGAAAAAACCATTTAATGCTTCATTCAGCACCACATCAATGTCAGAACAGCGGTAGAGTTCGATCCTCTCCTTAAAGATGCCGGCAGAGAAGGGATTGTATCCGCATGCGGCATCATAGATCCTGAACCTTTTTTCCGGCGGCCCCAGCTCCGCGAATATCCGGTCGTAAAACTCGCTGTAAAAACCCATCCTCTCGGCGGTTGAGACATGCGATGTGAGAATAAATTGTATCCTCTCATCACTCCAACCCTTTTCGCCAAGTCCCTTTACACCGTCGCCAAAGTAAGCCCCGTACATCTGATGGAGCTTCTTTTTAGCATTCTTCTCGATCTCTTTCTCTTTTCCGAAGCGCTCAGCCATCATTCGCGCGATCCGGATTATCGTTCCTTCGTAAACATTCGAGTATTTGCCCGATCGGCGGATAGACTCAACTATCCGGGCAATCACTTCATCCCTGTTCATCGATCTCCCTTATCTTGTCGATGAGCCGTGTGTAAAACCGGAGATTGTGAATTGTCGCCAGACGGTTCGCGAGCGTGTCATTTATCCGGAACAGGTGGTGCAGATAGCTCCTCGAGTGGTTCCTGCATGTATGACAGTCGCAACCCTGTTCGATCGGCCCAAAGTCCTTTATGTGTATCTCATCCTGCATGTAGATATATTTGTAAAGATCACCGGAAAGGTCATCTTTTGTAATAATTCCTTCGTAATCCCTGAAAGTGTAGAGCCGTTTGTGTCTGGCGTCCCGGGTGGGGATGACACAGTCGAAAATTTCATACCCGGCAAGGTATGCCCTCACAAGATTCTCAGGTTTCCCTATCCCAAGGGCGTGCTTGGGATAACCGGGTCCGATAAGTTCTGCCACATAGCCTACCATATCGAGGAGTTTCCCCTCGTCATCTATCGGCCATCCGCCGAAACCGTATCCGTCGAAACCGATCTCCAAAAGCCCTTCGGCGCATTTTTTTCTAAGTTCTTTGCTGTTTCCCCCCTGAACCACGCCGAAAATAAGGGGCCGATCTTCATCCTTTATTTTCCTGATCTTAAGCTGATTTTCATACTCTTTTTTGCATCTTTTTGCCCATTTTACTGTGAGATCAACGCTTTCCTCCTGAACCTCGTCAGGCGCGCTGGGGTGGGTACAGTAGTCGAGACAGTAGATAATGTCGGCACCGATCTTGAACTGATACTGTATACACTTCTCCGGGGTGAGTGTGCTCTTCTCTTTTTCGTTTTCAAGGCGGTAAGTGAAACCGTCTTTATGGATCGTTCCTGCTTTCGACTCGGTGATGAGGGAGTAAACCTGAAAACCTCCCGAGTCGGAGATCACGGGTCGTTTGAAGTTCATAAAACCGTGGATGCCGCCGGCGCCGTTTACGGTCGAAAGCCCCGGCTTGGTTGTAAGATGAAGCGTGTTAACTACGATAGCTTCGATACCGCATTCTTTAAGATCGGCAGAATCGACACTTCTGACGATGCCACGGGTACCGTCGGGAAGGAAGACGGGAAATTTCAGTTCACCAGATCTGGTTTTAAGACTCTTCATCGCTCTCCTTCATCATCTGTTTTTTTCTGTATTTTGATACCCTTTCCTCTCCAGTACCGGATTCTTCAATGGATTCGGAATTGTCGCTTTCCTCGCCCCGGGTGCCTTCGATCAATACTGTTATCTCACCTCTGAGGTCGGTGTTCTCCAGTATTGCAGGCATTTCCTCCAGCCCGGCTCTTACTATGGTCTCAAACTTCTTTGTCAGTTCAATACAGACAACCGACTTTCTGTCACCCAGCACTTCAAAAGCTGACTCGATTGTTTTTACTATCCTGTGCTTCGATTCAAAAAATATCAGCGTGTGAGGAGCGGACTTTTCATCCTCGAAGAATTTCTTCCTTTTCCCCTCTTTTCTTGGCGGAAACCCCTTAAATGTATAACTTGAAGAGGGCAATCCCGAAGCAACCAAGGCAGTTTGTACTGCTGAAGGCCCGGGACAAACTTCCACCCTAAAACCTTCCTCAACCGCGCGGGATACAGCCCTGTATCCGGGATCACTGACTCCGGGCATACCGGCATCGGATACCAGCCCCACTTCAATCCCGCTACGGAGAAGTTCAATTATTTTTTCCGCGGCGTGCTCTTCATTATGCTCATGATAAGAAAAAAGGCGGGCTGTCGTTTCAACTTCCAGTTTTTGGAGGAGTGATCTGGTGGTCCTTGTGTCTTCACACGCGAGATACTTCAATTCCTTTAACAGCCTGAGGCTCCTTAGTGTAATATCCTCAAGGTTACCTATCGGTGTGGCGATAACATAAAGTACACCCTCACCTGCAACATTTGCCGTGTGGTCGTGCTTCACGGCTGCACCCTCTCACCGGTTTTATCCACCAGAACCACAACTTCATTTTCAAATTCAATGTAGTCTAGCCTCCAGCCATGCTCTTCCGCCCCCCGCTTTAGATCCTCCTCGTGATTGCCGAGGATGTCAGTCTTTTTGGCCACGAGGTTGAGAGTGGGGAATGATATTAAAACCTTTTTCGCCGGAACGCTCTTCACCACTTCAAGCCCCGCACCTGACAGACGGTGCTCGAGACAGTAGTACATCTTGAACAGAAATGCCACATCAACGGGGAATTCGGGAGGGTCGGTGTATATGTCGCGCTGAATTCCGAGCGGCTCCAGCCCTTCAAGTCCAAAATAGAAGTTTATCAGGTCGATGAACTGCTCGTTAACATCGTAGGAGTAGAATTTTACTGAGGTATCGAGCCCCATCCACCTGAACGACAGGGGGTTCAGGGCGCAGGCGAGATCGGCAACTGAGTCAGGCTTTCCCGTCGCCTCAAAAAGCCGGCGGTAGTAGTCATCGAGCAACTGGTTCCGCTCCCTGGTGGATGAGTGCTTCGTAAAGATCGACCAGCACACTTCTCGTATCTGTGCGTCATCATTCTCTTTGAAAGCCTCAGCGAGGGCTTCTTTCACTTTCTTGTAGTTGGGCTCGCCAAGGTACTCCGCCCGTATACGGTGGAGTTTTTTCTTTGCAGTCTCTTCAGCTATCTTGAGACTTTTATGCCTCTCGAGCTCTTTTACGAGTACATCCCTGATAGTTTCTTCAAGGATGATCTTGTACTTCTTCGATGCTTTAATCTTCTTTACAATTTCTTCTATCTTTTGGTCCATTTACAGTCTCTTGTCGATCAGTCGCGCCCACGGTATTCCACCGGGTGATCACTCGATCGTGTTTTTGTGCTCAGTCTCCGCGTTACGAATTTCATCATACCAAAACGGCTTTTGCGCTTGTTTCTCAATCTCATCGAGTTTCAGGTTCTTCAGCAGGACCCCCCTTTCCTCATTTGTTAACCAGGGAAGAATTGTGGTAGGAAGGTTAAGAATTTTAGCTGAACCCAGTATTCTTTCCACCACTTGAGGGAAGAGGTAGTTCAACTGCTTCAGTTCACCGAAAACGAAGAGGAGATCATAAAGATTCGTGCTGCCTTCCTCAAACTCCCTTACCAGTGCTTCCACCAGACCCGGTATCTTCGCAACAGGTATCTCCCGTACTTCATACCAGATCTCATCAACTTTCCTTCTTCCATCGGGCTTTTCCTTGGAAGTGAAAAACAGAAAGAAATCCCCTCGCTTCAGCTTTGTAAGCTTGGCCAGCAGCTCTTCCTTCTTGATCTGTGAAAAATGGAAGAAAACATCGTTCCGGTAATGCTGACTTTTCAGGAAGCCGTAACCTTTTTCATCTATCTTCTTTACTCTGCAAAAATCAACCGGTTCGACCATTACCCTACCCCGCTGTCACTGATGGTATTGTGAAATAAAAATCACTCCCTTTTCCTTCAACACTCTCAACGCCGATGCGGCCACCGTGTTTTTCAACAAATTCCTTGCAGAGAAGGAGTCCGAGTCCTGTGCTGCTCTCCCCTTCGGTGCCGGTCCGCCCGGTTTTCTCTTCGATCGAAAAAAGGCCTCCCACCAGATCTGGTGGAATTCCAATAC
>RHKR01000293.1:4228-8569 GCA_008363265.1 Chlorobiota bacterium | reverse complement strand
TCATTCAAACCGCCTGTAACAAGAACATTGGGATAATTTACAGCCTTAATGTTGTCATAAGGCGAGTAAGAGAGCATGTAGTTGTAGTATTTCTCCTCTTTCGGGTTACCCCACTGTTCCCACTCCTGAGTTGTCAGTGGTAGTGACTCATCCAACATCGTGTTGATAACATCAACGAACGGAACGATGGCAAGAACAACATTGAAAAGATCAGGCCTCATGTTCATGCATGCACCCACAAGGAGACCGCCGGCACTTCCGCCCATTATGGCGAGTTTCGCGGGTTTGGTGTATCCTTCTTTTACAAGGTGCTCTGCGCACGCGATGAAATCGGTGAAAGTGTTCTTCTTGTTCAGGAGTTTGCCGTCGTCATACCATTCTTCACCAAGCTCGCTGCCGCCACGGATCTGGGCGATACCGTAAACGAATCCCCTGTCAACAAGACTGAAAACAGTTGAGTTGAAGCCGGCCTCGGTTGAGTAACCGTATGAACCATATGAGTAGAGAAGAGTCGGGTTGCTGCCGTCTTTCTTCAGACCTTTTTTGTAAACGATCGCCATCGGCACTTTCTTGCCATCGGGGGCGGTTGCCCACATTCTTTCGACCACATAATCGTCGGGGTTGAATCCGCTCGGGATCTCCTGAACCTTCAGTTTGGTTGTTTTTGCGGTCGGCACATCGTACTCATAAGTGGTCCATGGACGGTTGAGCGATGTATAGGTGTATCTGAAACTTGGGGAGGTATATTCAGGTGCCATCGACATTGAAAGATTGTAAACAGCTTCCGGGAACTCAAGCCAGTTTTTCTTGCTGGTGGCGAGATCCATCGTCATGATCCTGCGGAGGCCGCCTGTTCTCTCCTGAACAGCGATGAACTTGTCGTAAACGGCAATGTAGTCGATCTTCACTTTTGGGTCGTGCGGGAGAACAACTTTCCATTTTGATCTGTCCTCAAAGCCCTGAAGTGGTGCTTCGTACACCATTCTGTTCTTTGAATTGTCATCCTTCCATGTGACGAAGAAGCGGCTCTTGTGGTGATCCACAGAGTATTCCACATCCTTCTGTCTGGGGAGGAAAACCTTGAACTGACCGTAAGGTTTAGCCGCATCAAGCAGCCACACTTCACTTGAAGTGAAACTGCCGCTGCTGAGCATCAGATAATCTTTTGTAAGGCTTTTACCGATCGAGATGTTGAACAGCTCATCCTTTTCTTCATAAACCAATTCGGCTTTTTTCCCTTCGAAACCATCAACCCTGTAGAGCTGATATGGGCGAAGGGCCTCGTTGCCGATAACATAGAAAACTGTTTTGTTGTCGTTCGCCCATGCGTAACTCTGAACACCGGTAACGAGGAACGGAAGGTCTTTACCCGTCGTCAGGTCCCTTATCCTAAGGTCATCTTCGGCATATGAACCGGTGGTGTTGCTTGAGTAAACCGCGTATTTATTGTCAAGGGTTACATCATAGCCGGTAAAAAGGAAAGTCGGGAGACCCTCAGCCATTTTGTTCACATCGAAGAGTACCTCTTCAGGGGCGTTCAGGTTTCCTTTTTTGCGGCAATATACCGCGTACTGTTTTCCTGTTTCGGTACGGCTGTAGTACCAGTAACCGTTCTCGAATACAGGCACGCTGCTGTCTTCTTCCTTAATTCTTCCCTTCATTTCAGCGAAGAGTTTATCCTGAAGGTCTTTTGTATGACCCATCACCATTTCGGCATAGGCATTTTCATCTTCGAGGTACTTGATCACTTCAGGGTTCTTCTTGTCCCGTAACCAGAAGTAATTATCAGTTCTTATATTGCCGAACTCATTGAAAGAGACGGGTTCCTTCTTCACCGAAGGGGGTGCCGGATAGTCCTTTTGGGATTTGATCATTCCTTTATCCTTGTTTTGCGCGAGGGCGATAGTTGCCATCATCGCGACCAGTATCAATACTTTGAATTTCCCGGACATCTTTGCTCCGATTATTTAAAATTAACGGGTTAAATTTACGATAATCCACTGAAATCGCAGTTCAGTTTACACAAACGGACTTATTCTATTATGAAAGTTTTTTACCCTCGTTTAACCCGCCTCCGTTCTCTATCTTTGCGCATCCGTTCACTATATTAATTGGACTCAAAATGAGAGCATTTCTTCTCCTTTCTTGCATTCTTCTCGGTAACCTTTTCTCACAGAGCGACACTTTGAAGCTCCCCTCGATGGTCTTTGTCGAAGGCGGTACTTTCAGGATGGGCTCTTCCAATGAGAAGGAACCGGTCGACTGGTCGGCTCTCCCCGGCTTTCAGGCCACAGTCCCCTCTTACTTTATCTCACGGTACGAACTGACCTGGGCAGAGTTCCGCGAGTTTATCGATGCAACAGGTTATCGAACTGTTGCGGATATAACCGATTCGAGTTATGTGAAAACAAAGGATGATTTCGCGCAGGTAAAAGGTGTGAACTGGCGGCACGACGAGTGGGGCGACCCTAGGGACACCGCAGATGGCGACCTGCCTGTTGTCCATGTCAGCTGGTACGATGCGATCGAATATTGCAACTGGCTCAGCAAAAGGGAGGGCTTTACTCCCGTTTACACGATAGATCGAAATGTCGCCGATACCTCGAACACCAGTAAATATGACTGGTTCAAGTGGACTGTGACCTGGAATGAGGATGTCCCGAACCCGGGATACCGCCTCCCTACAGAGGCCGAATGGGAGTTCGCGTCACGTGGAGGGAACCTCTCGGAAGGTTACATCTTCAGCGGTAGCAATTCACTCGAAGAGATCGCGGAGATCTCACCCGGTTACGGCACAAAAAAAAGAAGAGGGGTTGTTCCTGTTAACTGGTTTAAACCAAACGAACTCGGTATTCACAATATGAGCGGTAATGTTATGGAATGGTGCTGGGACCGGTTCGGTGACTATACGACTGAAGCCAAAATTAACCCAAAAGGAGCCGAAAAAGCCGATTGGCGCGTCCACCGGGGCGGTGGCTGGTACGGCCTCGGTCTCGACGGATGGGTCACCCGCCGAAGCGGCTACTCTGCCAATGAGACATTCTTCATCATGGGGATGAGGATCGCGCGAAGCACGGGGGCCAAATAGCTTAAAAAAGCCCGGAATTATATAATCGTCATATAGCGGCGACTTATAATTCCGGGCTGCACTTCAGCCATGAGCCTCCCGGTTTATGATCGCAATACCCTTCCGGGACAATGCTTCGTGAATACATCATAAAACATCTTCGCTATCGAATCTGAACGGGTGTCAACTCTGAATTTGTGAACCTTGTCAGGCATGTGGATCATTACCTTCATTTCACCCATCATCCCGGGTCCCTTCATCTCGATCTGTTGAACCGCATCATAGGGCATCAGGAAGTTAACTTTGTTTTCGGCGAGAAGCGAGTTGGTATCCATACCACCAACCTGCCCGAGATAGTTACCGCGCTTGTTCGCGCTGTGCATATCCATCAAAGCACCCAAACCGCCCATGATGTTTGCGGTGGCACCTGCACCGCCGTGAAAAGCGCGCATTGAACCTGATGCATTGGTTGATCCGGAGCCTGTCTTCACGGCAACCATCCCTTCGTCCATGAAGAAGAGTGTGTAGATCTTACCGGGTAAACCGGGCTGGATCAGTCCGGAGAGCACCAGAGGGGGCTTCTTATTGCTGACAGGCTGAGGCTGCTCTTCATCATCACGCGAAACCGCCCCACCCCGCCCCGTTTGGGTCTGCGGAACGGGCCTCTCGTAGAGAACATACTCCGCGCTTCCGAATGCCAGGACGGGAACAAATATGAAGCCGAACAGGATAAGTCCGATCGTGAAGAAAAATCCCTTCCCGAAAGCTGTGGAAAGGCTGTGCATTATCGAAAACCATACAAAAACCGAGGTCAGGAAGAGAAGCCCCAGTACCATGTTGGCCGACTCTCCCTTCGCTATCACCTGTGAGAACAAAGGTGAAATAAAAAGTACGATCCAGAGTGGCGTCCGCTTGGTTATCTTCAGAAGATAGTAAAGATTAACAACCGGAATGATCGCAACCCACCCCGGTTCCCCGGCTTTTCTGAACACACCCCACAGCATTATTGTCGGTATGAGCGCGTAAATTACCGCGATAAGTCCGTAATAGTCTTCGGGACGATCCATATTTATCTCCGTAAAAAGGGTAAAATCGATTGTTTATTCTCTGCCCCGCCTATCTTAAAAGCACCATTTTTTTAGTCCGTGTGAAGCCATCGGTCGAGAGCCGGTAAAGGTAAACGCCGCTGGGAAGGCCGGTAGCGTCGAAAGTGACGCTGTAGTTGCCGTCCGACTTCATCTCATCAACAAGCGTGACACACTCCCTCCCGAGAG
>RHKR01000293.1:0-4206 GCA_008363265.1 Chlorobiota bacterium | reverse complement strand
GGTCTCCGGATTAAAGGGATTTGGGTAGTTCTGCCCAAGCGCAAAACTCGAAACGACAGGGTCAACTTCCACTACATTTGTCACATACCTGTTGAATGCAATGCTCGACTCCGTAAAACTCATTGCCAAATTCTGATCGGTATCAAACCCCGTCAGCAGGTGACCCGCGTAGAGCCTCGCGTCGGAAGTGGTTAGCGTTCCCGTAAGAATTTGCGTCGAGTTTCCATAAGCGGCAAAAGCAAGGTTTGTGCCGTTTCGCTCGCACCGTAGCCTCACCTGCGAAAATTGATTCAGATCTATCCCAATCTTGCTGATCAGAAGCGGCTCGCCAACACCTCCATCCTGATAACAAATGAAAAGTGTGTCGCCATCGAAATACATACCTGTGTAGTACCTCAGACTGTAAAGCCGCCAGATACCAAAATTACCGCTCGCGGTCGGTCCACCGAGGGTTGCCGATAACTCATAGTTTTCAACCGACCCCACAGGAGTGCCTACATAAAGGCTTACGAAATCAGTTCCGGTGTAATTTATATTCAGGTTGCCGTTGCTTATGGTAATTGCCTGCCCCACCTGATCCCATGATCCATACTTATACCAGGGTGTGTTGGGATCGTTAAAACTCTCGTAGTAGCTTGTGCTTTGGTCTGAAATGTATGGAACATAGTTGAAGTCAGCTTTGGCGAGGGTAAAGTCGAGTGAATCACCAACCACGCTGAACATCAGATGCCCTTTAAGAAGCGAGGCTTCAGCATCCATTACCCCGCCGTTGAATCTCAGGGTATCATTGAGCCAGCAGTTCACAAGAAGATCATTTCCTGATCTCGTAACCTGTATCTTACCCCGGGTGGTGTAGTCATTTGTTTGAAGGGTGTGAAGGGTTATGAAATCGGGTTGCATAAAATTGGTGATATTTGTGGCATATACCACCCTCATTGTGTCATCTTCGAACAACATACCAAGCAACGAATTGAAGCCAAGCCTCCCTACAAATCCTCCTTCGGCAACGGGATTTGTGCCGTTTGAGAACTCGATCGAGAAATCGTTTATTGTGGCTCCAATTGGTGGGTAAATGTGAGCTATCTGGAAGTCAGGTGATGTAGATTGAATTCTAAGCTGTCCATTCTGGACGGAAACGCTTGCGTCTGTGTAAAAGGCCCAGCCTTCGGCGATCCCGGAATCAAAATTCTCGAGATACCTGTGGGTCGTCTGCGCAAGGATAAAAGGAGCAAAAAGCATGATCAGTACGATCTGAAGTGTTGCTTTTTTCACTTCTACCTCCGAATTGAGTCAATTATGGTACGCGGACCGGCTAATTGTCCGGTCCTTTGCCGGTAAACGATCCCTCCGGCCTCTGCTTTAGTGCATCGTGGCTACAACTTACTAAATTCAGCTATTAAAGTCAAGCAAAATCGAATTAAAACGACTTTTTAGGTTTATTTCAAATAAATAAGTTTGCGAGACTTGGTAAAATCATTTGACTCGATCCTGTAAAAATAAACGCCTGAAGGAAGCACTGAATGCACTCCTGAAAGATCAAGATCCACTTCATGCACGCCTGCATTTCTGTATCCGTTAACGAGGGTGGTGACCAGATTACCCGTAATATCGTAAACTTTAAGGGTAACCCATGAGGTCTTCGGGATCTCGAAGGAGATAACAGTTGAGCCACCACCGGAGAATGGATTGGGATAATTCTGGAAGAGCTCAAAACTTCCGGGATGAGTGAGATCAACTGTTACTTCACTCGAGTAAGTGAATTCACCATTCTGATCGATCTGTTTGAGGCGGTATTTGTAGTAACCGGGCTCTTCCCTTTTGTCCTCGAAATAATACCTGACGGGTGTCAGTGAAGTTCCTCTTCCTCTAACGAAACCAACGGTTGACCAAACGGTGTTTTTCTCCGAGGGAGCTGAGAGTTTTGCCCTCTCAACCTCAAAGCCGGCATTATTAACCTCGGTGGAGGTCTGCCAGTCGAGAAAAACCATTCTTTCTTCGACTGTGGCCGAAAAGCCTGTGAGTTCGACGGGAACGACGGCTGCCGAGTCGAAGAACGGGGCGGCCCAAATAGTGAGTGAAGTATTGTCACCTCTTGTCCAGATCGGATAAACCCTTCCCTGGTAAGCGGTTATTCCGGAATAATCACCAAAGAAAACAGATGAAGAGGAACTGAATGGTGTTTCGCTAACTTTTATGTTCTGCCATGTAAGCCCGCCGTCTGCTGATCTTGCAACGAAAACATCAGTATTGTTCAAAGTGGTGTTTCGCCTGTCGTAGAAAACGCAATAGAGCACCCCGGTTGCCTGGTCGATCGTCAGCCAGTTGAAGAACTGGTGGCGTGAGGTGTTGTCATCGTTCACCCGGATCGGCTGGCTCCAGTTGTCACCGCCGTCTGTTGACCTGACAATGAACACATCGGTGTTGTTCGCGCCGCCACTCTGGTCCGACCAGTTGATGTAGATGTTCCCTCTGTGCGGTCCGCGTGAAGTGTCGCACGCTGTTATCGGTAGACCGTTGCAACGGTAGATACCGGGGATATTGAAGTCCCACCCACCCGGATGGGGAGCAACGAACTTGTCAGTTCCGAAAGTCTGCCCACCATCGAGGGACCTGTCGAAAAGGATGCCGTAAGGCCCTGTCCAAGCGACATAAACCTCGCCGTTTGGTCCTACAGCAGGAACCGCGCCTTCAACGGTGTTATCTTCATCGATGCAGTCGCCGCTGCGGTCACTGATCGTTATTGAAGGCATCCAGGAAAGCCCGGCATCAGTGCTTCTGCTGAAACGGATGCGGGAACTGTCTGATGTGGCACCACTTCCGTAGTTGTCGAACTCGGTCCACGCCATGTAGATGTTACCTTTGTAGAGGGGGCTGTGGTAGTCGGCGGCTAACCACTCCTTGTCCTGCTCCTTGGGAGGGGTAAGCCCGACTCCCGCGCCGTCGTTCCAGGTATTACCGTTATTCGTTGAACGCTGCACGACGATCCTGTCGATCCAGTATCCGACTGTCGGATTTGAAAGATGGCCATAGTAAAGGTATCCGCGGTGGTCATATATCAGGCACGGATCGCCCCAGACACCCAGGGTTGAGGTCATCTGCTTCTGTGACCACGTGGCTCCCCTGTTTGTTGACCAGTAAAAATAACTGATATTCGACCCGGCAACAACAATATCCGGGTTCAGCGGATTGATAGCGATCGAAGTCTCATTCGGACTCGATGTACCGGTTGCCGAAACTCTTACATTCGGTATCTGAGCGAACACACCGGTTACAAAAAACAGACTAAATATTAATGTTTTCATTTTAGTTGATCTAAAGGGTTACACTGATTTCCAAAGGACGCAGATAGACGCTGATTCTACAGATGAACGCTGAGGTCAAATAACTCATCGCTCATCACTAATCACTATTTTAACAGCTCTAACATTTCCCTTACCGCCTGATCGATACCAACGAAGAGGGCGCGTGCCACTACGGCGTGACCGATGCTCACTTCATCGATAGTACGGATCGAGCGGAATAGTTTGATGTTGTGGTAGTCAAGTCCGTGTCCGGCATTAACTATCAGACCATAATTATGGGCGTAAAGCGCTGCGGCCTCAATTTTGTCGAGCTCATCTGAGATCTTTTCATCTGTTTTGGATTCGGCATACACGCCCGTGTGTATCTCGATCATGTCGGCGCCAGTCTCTAGAGCCGCATCGATCTGATCGGTCAGTGGTTCAATGAAGAGGGAAACCTTGATCCCTGCTTCATGCAGTCTGTTGTTCGTATCCTTAATTTTTGCGAGGTTTGCAATAACATCCAGACCACCTTCAGTGGTTAGTTCCTGCCTCTTTTCGGGAACGAGAGTCGCCATTTCAGGCTTGACTTCACACGCAATTTTAATAATTTCTTCATTGGCCGCCATTTCGAGATCGAGCTTGGTTTTGACCAGCTGACGCAGGAGCAGCACATCCCTGTCTTTAATGTGTCGCCTGTCTTCTCTCAGGTGAACAACAATTCCATCGGCGCCGGCCTGCTCAGCAATAAGTGCAGCCATCACGGGATCCGGCTCTACACCGCCCCGGGCGTTCCTGACGGTGGCAAAATGATCAATATTCAGACAAAAACGCATTTATTTTCCTTGATAATAAATTGTAACTCGAAGTTTAAACATACGAACCATGATCAATAAGGCAAAATCAGTTCATACCCCCCACTGTG
>RHKR01000292.1 GCA_008363265.1 Chlorobiota bacterium | reverse complement strand
CGCCTGCGGCGGAGTGAAGTTTTAGTGTAAAGTGTGGAGTGTAGAGAATATTACTCCACACTATACACTCTACACTAAACACTAACTCATTACACTTTTCTCTTTAAGTAGACAGGGAAAACCCACCATACGATAACGATCAGCACACCGACAAATACGGTAACAAAAATGCTGGCCGTTGTCTCCATTACCTGCCAGACCACAAGCTGGGTAACGAGGATCAAAGCCAGAGAGAGGAAGACGAGACCCACAAGGATCATTCTGGTGGCAAACACTTTGAATGTGACCCGATGAATGAGGGTTCTGATGAGGCGGTGATGTGCTGCCGGGGCACTGAAAAACACAAGGCTTATTACAGAACACATAAATGTGGCAATGAAAACCCACTTCTCGAAAGTATGGATATCTTCAAAACTCTGATTAAACGGAAGTACCACGAGAAATGCCGTCAGTACCTGAGCCCCCTGCAGAAGTATTCTCAACTCCTGCAGCATGTCATTCAGACTTCTACCGTCGGTAGCGTTTTTATCCTCAGATACTCTCGGGCTTTTATTGTCTTTTTCTGTCTCGTTCATCTATTTTTCCGGTTTTGAATCCGAAAAATAAACACTTCCTGACTCCAACGAAAATTATTGGTTCATTAGAAAATTCAAAACAGACCGGTATATCGAAATTAAACTCACAACCTATTTTAAAAGTACGATCTTTCGAACCGAGATAAAACTTCCCGATTCCATTTTAACAAAATAAACCCCGCTCGAAAATTCTTTTGCGTCAAACTGAACAGAATGCTCACCCGCGGGCATTTCGCCATTGACGAGGTCTGCAACTTTTTCGCCGAGGGTGTTGTAAACCGACAGTTCAACATTACCGGTAACGGGCAACGCGTAACGGATAACGGTTACAGGATTGAACGGATTCGGGTAATTCTGTCCCAGCGCGAATTCCTTCGGGAGATATTCGTTCTCGTTGGCGATGCCGGTGAGGTTACGGGTAAGCTTGATCCAGTTCAGATTGAACTCGGGGCCCTCGACCGCGAAGCGCATTATATGCACACCCGCCTCGATATAAACCGCCGTGGTTGTTACATCGGTCCAGAACTGCCATCCTCCGGTTACAGGCACACTTTTTCTTCCTGTTACACTGATCCCATCGATCGAAATGTTGTATGCACCACCCCCGGGAACTGAAGCAGTACGGGCTGTAATATCGTAGTAGCCCGACTGATCAACCTGGATCGTGTATTCCATCCACTCACCCATTACTATCCAGCCAACATCGTAACCGCCGCCGACATCTCCGCATCCTTCGATGTCAACGCCTTCATTCGGTCTGAAGGGTACGCCCTTGTTCTGCGGATCGCTGTCGTGGTAAGCAACACCCTCGCCGCCGAGATCGTATTCCTCAGCCTGAACTGTTCCCGGAACCGGTTTCGGGGTGCCGGCATATGGGGTTCCGTTTCCGTCAACTGTGATCGTAACGGTCGCGAAGCCGGTTTTGCCTGTCGAGCTTTGCACAGTCAGTTTGGCTATGTAAACACCTGGGACACGGTAAACATGTACCGTATCCGAGCTGTGGGCGAATGTAGTGTCGCCGAAGTCCCAGTGATACGAGGTTATCGTACCGTTACGGTCGAAACTTCTGTTTCCGCTGAACTGCACGGTAAGGGGGGCTTTCCCCTTGTTAACATTCGTTATCGCCACGGCCACGGGTGCACCCGCGCCTGTGGTATCGCTGTTGAATGACCGCATTGAGCGGGCAGGGACGACCATTGAATAACCGTCGGAAAAGTTAACCGTTCTGTCGGTTGCCGCCGGGTTGTAAGCCACATAAGTGTTCTTGTTAATATCAGATGTGAAGACCGCGTAAGTTGGGATGTCGGCAGTTACTGTTGTACTGAGTCTGCCGATCTTCTTCAGATTGCCGAGCCAGTGGTATGTGTTCGCCCGCGATTCACCGTCGAAAACCTCGTAGCCGGGTTCGGCATAGAATTCGTTAAGGGCGGTGTGCGGATCAGCGAGAGCGTACCACTTCCAGATAATATCTTTCCACTTGCGGGGTTTGCTGCCGATCTCGTTCACCATTTCGGCATAGTTCGCCTGAATGTAGTCACGGTTTCTGCCAAGGTAGAGGGAGCCGCCCGTAAGCGGGAGGAAATTGATGCCGTGGATGAACTCGGGGTCGGCGCCGAACCAGGTTGAGTGAACACCCTTTCCGCCCCAGACCATTCCAAGGGCTTTCCTCGGATATGTTGAGGGGAAGACCTGATCATCGACATCGAAGAAGTACTGCTCGATCGCGGAGCGCTCGGTAGCGTAAAGGTAGATGCCGAGGTCCCTGAGGGTATCGTTAAGTGTGGCTGATCCCCAGAGTGTAACCGCTGATGAGAAGTTCATCGATTCAGAGCTTGACTCCTCATTGTTGCCGTCACCAAAATCGCCGTGACCTGCCTCCCATGAGTGACCTTCGTAGGGGTCGAAACTTCTGAGGTAAGGGAATCTTCTGTCGTTTCTGTCCCAGTTCACGCAATCTTTTATAAGAAGGTTGATCATACCGCCCCAGTTCGACTCACTCGCCCACACGGGATCGTACTGGGCAACCATCGCGGCGGCCATGATCAGGTAACCGTAGTGGAAGTTGTGATCGTTAAGCTGGTTGTCGGCTCCATAGCCTGACGGATAAGCGGAAATGGTATTCCAGGCCTGAATGTAAGACATCTCGGCACCGCCTCCGACTGTAAGCCATGCTTCGAGGCGGGCTTTCACCTGCGCGATGAAGTGGTCGCGAGCCGTGGTTTTGCCAAGCTGGTCGGCTATCCGGATCAGGTGCGCGAACCTGGCGAGGTATTTGCCGTTCTCGTAGATCGGACCCGGACTCAGGTTTTCCATGGCAACAGTGTCGATGTACTGCCCGAGAAGCGCGGGATTATAAACGCCTTCATCGGGAAGTGCAGGGAGGATGCCGTTAAATTCGTGACGGGTTGAAAAAGTGTTACCGTCGTATATCTTCATCTTGCCCCTGACGGATACATACTCGTAAGATTCGAGAGTGGCGTCGGTGTTGAGCATCTGATGACGGTACAGGGCTGTGAGCGTGTTGTTCAGATTGCCCGCTGTGGAATCTTTCAGTGTGGTGATCAGAGTGAAGGTGGTGTTAACCTTCGCGTTCTGATTGTCATAACTCCACGAAACACGGCTGTCGGTGACGAAAGCGTAAGCCCGTTTTCTGTAAAACTCAAGGGTGGCAGGGGTGTTGTCGGGTAGCAGTGCAACAGAGAAAAAGTCTTTCCCGTTAAGGGTCGAAAGAAGTGTTGTAGTGCCCGACCATGTTGAGCCCGTCGGTCCGAAAATTCCGTAGTGTCTGCCGCCAACGGTAAGCCCTACAACACCGCCGGAGTTGGACCAGATAACCGGTGTTTCTTTACATACCACTTTGGCGTTTCCACCCGAGATGGTGAAGAACGCGTAGGGGATGCCGTGGCCAAAGGTGGATTTCATTGACCGTGTACCATCGTTCCACGAGGCTGTAACGGTCCAGTCGCCGTAACCATCGGTCAGCGTTCTTGTCGCGCTGAGCCCCTCAACTCCGACCGTAAGTTGCTGCTGGTAGGGATAGAGGTAGTCGGCCGCCGCGAAGACCGGTTGCAGGGTGTAACCCATTCCAAGGCCGTCACTTCCCGCCTTGACCACGAGGGGCAGTACGTATAGAGTGTTCGAATGCTGAACGCCGTAGAAGGGGAAGATCAGACTGCTCCACCAGTCGTTGGTTTGAACGGGCTGATTGAATGTCGGTGACACCTTCGGAAAGACAGGTGAACCTGAAGAGGTTGAGGGCCCCACCGCTCCCGACGGGAGTGTGGTGCTGTAACTTCCGCTACCAACCTGTACCGGCTGGGCGGAAACATATCCCGCGAGAAGTAAAATGATTATTAAAAACGATAATGCGGGATTTTTCATGGGACTCTTGTTTAGTGTGGAGTGTTTAGTGTAGAGTGTAGAGTATGGAGAAAGTCTCTCTACTCCGCCGCGGCGGACCACACTCCACACTATACACTATACACTATACACTATCTAATTAATGTTAATTTCCTTACCTGCACAAATGTGCCGGAAGTGATGCGATAGAGATAATTGCCCGATACAAGGTTTGCTGCATTGAATACAACGGAATGTTCACCGGCGGGCATTTCGGCGTTAACAAGTTCGGCAACCTTTTCGCCGAGGGTGTTGAAAACTTCAAGGGTTACATGCCCTTCAACGGGCAAGGCGTAACGGATAACGGTCTCGGGATTGAACGGATTCGGGAAATTCTGCTCAAGAGCGAACTCTTTCGGGAGGGATTTCTCATCCT
>RHKR01000291.1 GCA_008363265.1 Chlorobiota bacterium | reverse complement strand
CTGCTGGCACAAGGTCCGCATGATGTGTTTGTTACTTCTTCGTAAAGTGGGTAGCGCCTGAATCCTTCGGCTGTGCCGTCAGGGGATTTGATAACTTTCTGTGGAAAAAGTGAAATGACGCCAAGAAGAGAGACAAGGAAAGCAGTAGAGTAAACTTTCATAAGGCTCCGGAAAATTTGTATTTGATTGGTTTGGAATAATTAAATTTCAATTACCGAAATTATGAAAAATATGGAGACAAAATCACCGCGATGAGCATTAAATTTGAACCGGACCCCCATTATATTCACAGAACGACACTTTTTGAGAATTTGACCCCTGAAAAAGGGGCGATTGTTTTTCTCGGTGACAGTATAACCGAGATGTGCGAGTGGCAGGAGTTCTTTCCTGAAGTGCGGGTGGTTAACAGGGGTGTATCAGGGGATTCGACAAGGGGAGTGCTGCGGAGGGTGGATCTGATCACAGCACTTCAGCCTTCAAAGGTATTCATCACCATCGGGGTAAATGATCTTCAGCGGCACTACCACCCGGGTGAAGTGGTCCGGAACATCTCGGAGACGCTTAAAATATTTAAAAAAGAGACTGAAGCGCGCCTCTATCTTCAGTCGATTCTTCCTGTTATGGAATACAGGCTTCAGACGGGGATACTTAACCAGACGATTGACGCGGTGAACCACGAGTTACGGCAGATCGCTGAGGATAATGGAGCTGTTTACATCGACAACAATATACTATTGAGTGACGAGACGGGTAATCTTGCGCCCGGTTTCAGCGAAGACGGGCTCCACATCAACGGGGGAGCATACAAAATCTGGGCGGATAATATCAGGAACCGGGTTCTCGAATAATAGGTATCCTCTCTTTGAAAAAGGCGGCGTTAATAAGTATATTAGAAGTTTAAATTATTTACTTTTACGGAATTAAGTTGGTTAAGTACTTATTCATAACCGGTGGCGTTGTTTCGTCGATCGGCAAAGGAATTACTGCCGCGTCTCTGGGCTTGCTTCTAAAGCAGCGGGGTTACCGTGTAACCATCCAGAAGTTTGATCCTTACATAAACGTTGATCCCGGAACGATGAATCCGTTCCAGCATGGTGAGGTATATGTAACGGAGGACGGGGCCGAGACGGATCTCGATCTCGGTCATTACGAGCGTTTTCTGGGTCTGAACATGAACCGGGCCAACAACACCACAACCGGCCAGATCTACTACGATGTGATAACGCGAGAGCGACAGGGTGAATACCTTGGTGCCACTGTGCAGGTGATCCCGCACATAACTGACGAGATAAAGCGGAGGATGTCCAAACTGGGTGAATCAGGCGAATACGATATCATTATCACCGAGATCGGTGGTACCATAGGCGATATCGAGAGTCTCCCTTTCATTGAGGCGGTGCGTCAGATGCTTCACGAGCTCGGCAAGAAGAACGCGATGTGCATTCACGTTACATACGTCCCCTACATAACATCCGCGGGTGAAGTGAAGACCAAGCCCACACAGCATTCCGTAAAAGCACTGCTCGAGCTGGGAATTCAGCCCGACATGCTTGTTTGCCGCTCCGAAAGAAACCTTTCGATGGAGATAAGATCGAAGATAGCCTCCTTCTGCAACGTTGAGCCTCAGGCCGTGTTCTCCACGCAGGACTGTGACACCATCTACGAAGTGCCGCTTCTTCTTCATCAGGAGAAGATGGACCTCCTCGTTTTAAAGAAGATGCGTCTGCCTGACACAAAGATCGAGCTCTCGCAGTGGAAAAAGTTTGTAGCCAAGGTCAAGAATCCGGGTCACTCGATAGAGATCGCGATCACCGGAAAATATATCGACTACCGGGATGCCTACAAGAGCATCATGGAAGCGTTCATTCACGCCGGAGCCGAAAATGATGTCCGCGTTAAAATACGCTGGATCAACTCGGAAGACTGTGAATCAGGCGATATAACAGAGATGTACGAAGGCGTGAGCGGAATACTTGTACCCGGCGGTTTCGGAGTAAGGGGAATTGAGGGTAAGATTAAGACTATCAATTTCGCCCGTAAGAACAACATACCTTTCTTCGGTATCTGTCTCGGAATGCAGCTTGCTGTCATCGAATTTGCCCGGAACGAGTGCCACATACCGAAGGCCAACAGTTCAGAATTTAAGAAAGGTGCCTTCTCGGTCATCGATCTGATGCCCGGTCAAAAGGGGATCAAGAACATGGGCGGCTCAATGCGGCTTGGCTCATACAATTGCATGATCAAGGAGCATTCCAAGGCCGCGGAAGCCTACGGTTTAACCAGCATCTGGGAGCGTCACCGCCACAGATATGAAGTGAACAACCAGTTCAGGAACGCCCTCACTGCAAACGGAATGGTAATTAGCGGAACCTCACCCGACGGGCTATTGGTGGAGATGGTAGAGATAAAGGATCACCCGTGGTTCGTTGGTGTTCAGTTCCATCCGGAGTTGAAGAGCCGTGCCACGAAGGCCCATCCACTCTTCCGTGAGTTCGTAAAGGCCGCCAAGATATTCTCGATGACGAAGTAGAATCATGTCGAAGTTCCGGCTCGCTGTTTTTGTTTCTGGTAGGGGTTCAAACCTTAGGGCAATAGTTGAAAGCGGCAAGCTAACAGATTTAGCGGAAACGGTTTATGTGGTGAGCGATAAACCTGATTGTATGGCTTTTGAGTTCGCCCGGAGTGAGGGAATTCAAACTGTTGTGGTCGGAAAACACGGATTGAGTTTCGATGAAGCGGCAGCGCTTCTTGAAGGAGCCGGCGTGCAGCTGATCGTTCTTGCAGGTTTCCTTCAACTGGTTCCAAAGACATTTGTGGAGCGGTTCGAGGGAAAGATGATCAACATACACCCCGCTCTTCTGCCAAAATACGGCGGGAAGGGGATGTACGGTCACTTCGTGCACGAGGCTGTTTTTGCCGCGGGTGACAAGGTTTCCGGACCAACCGTACACTATGTTAACTCAGAGTACGACAAGGGTGAGATCATCGCCCAAAGCCCGGTTGATATCTCTGCTGCCACATCACCTGATGAGATAGCGGCGATTGTGTTGAGGGAGGAGCACGGGTTGTTGCCGGAAGTCATCGCGAAAATCGCGAAATGTGAAATGTGAAATGTGATGCGCCGCGGCGGAGTGGAGATAATTGTCATTAAACCGCAGAGTCCGCCGTGGCGGAGCAAAGGACGCAGAGGGGGATGACCAATAGCCTGGCGTTTCAACGCCAGGGCCTGATGATTGAATTGTGAAGTTTGAGAGAAAATTGAAAAAATACGCTTTAATATCGTTAACTGACAAGAATGGAGTGGTCGAGCTCGCGAGGGCTTTGGCCGGTTCCAGATACCAGATAATTTCGACGGGTAATACCGCCCGGGTGATACGTGAGTCGGGTACCGACTGTATTGAGATGGGTGAGTTCACCGGTTTTCCCGAAATATTGGGCGGACGGGTGAAAACACTCAATCCAAAAGTGTTCGGTGGGATACTCTCACGGAGGGACAATCCTTCTGACCTCGCCGAGATGGAAAACCACGACCTCGGCTCGATCGATGTGGTGGCAGTCAACCTTTACGATTTTTCAGGCGCGGCCAGTGATGAGAATGCCACTGTTGATCAATTGATCGAAAAGATCGATATCGGCGGTGTCAGTCTGATCAGGGCGGCGGCGAAGAATCATAAATATGTCACGCTGCTGACGTCTCCCTCGCAATATCCGGAATTCCTGGAGAGGCTTGAGAAGAATGAGCTTGATGAAGGCTATCGCGCGCACCTTGCCGTTGAAGGTTTCAAGCTTACGGCGCAATACGATACCCTGATCTCAAGCACGCTTGAGGCCAGGATAACCGGTGAGTCGACCACCCTTACGGTGTTCGAGCCTGAGAGGCGAGTGCTCCGCTACGGTGAAAATCCACATCAGAAGGGATATTTCCACGGTGATTTCAGCGCGTACTTTGAGCAGTTGACCGGGAAGGAGCTTTCTTACAACAACATACTCGATCTGAGTGCCGCATGTGAGCTCGTCGGCGAACTTAAAGGCCACGCGTGCGCGATAATCAAGCACAATAATCCGTGCGGTGCAGCCACAGGTGACGGTCCGCTTGAGGCTTACACAAAAGCCCTCTCGTGCGATCCCGTTTCCGCATTTGGCGGAGTGGTTGTATTCAATTCTGAGATCGATGCGGTTGCGGCTGAAAAACTTAATGAGATATTTCTGGAACTGGTTGTAGCCCCCTCATTCACCGAAGAGGCGGTTGAGGTTTTGAGCAAAAAGAAGCAGAGGCGTGTATTGCTTCAGAGGCGTCCGCTCGACCACAAATTCGTGGTACGGAACGCGGCAGGAGGCTATCTCGTTCAGGAGCGT
>RHKR01000290.1 GCA_008363265.1 Chlorobiota bacterium | reverse complement strand
TTCTCTGTGGGCTCTGTGGGCTCTGTGGTGGTTTCCGCCTTATTATCGGCACCAACTTCAGCAGTTACATTTTCACTGGTGATTTCCATACTGGTTTCACCGCCACCTTCTACAGAAAACACAACCGCGCCCACTGGCACTTTGTCGCCTTCTTTAATATACACACCGGTAACCTTGCCCGAAATTTCGGAAGGCACCTCGATCGTCGCCTTGTCGGTCTCGATCTCAAGAACCGTCTGATCTTCCTTCACGAAGTCACCCGGCTTTATCAGAACCTTAACCACCTGGGCGGAAACAATGCTCTCTCCCAGATCCGGTAACTTAAATTCTTTACTCATCTATAAACTCCTTGCCACTACATGGCATTAAAATTTCATTAACACCACCCGCAAACCACGGGCAACGCGCAACAGGTAACGGGTAACTCATAATACCTGATACCTGATACCTAATACCTAAGAAATCATCGGGTTAAGTTTGTTCCTGTCGATGTCAAGCTCTTCGATGGCTTTATCAACGACAGCCTGCTTTACTTTCCCTTCGAGCATCAGGCCGTAGAGGGCAGCGACGGTTACATACTTCGCGTCAACTTCAAAGAAGTCGCGGAGCTCGGCGCGGCCTTCACTTCTGCCGAAACCGTCGGTTCCGAGAGTGATAAACCTGCCGGGTACCCATTTCGCGATCGAGTCGGGCATCGCTTTAATGTAATCACTCGAGGCAACGAACACGCCCTCGGCTCCTTCGAAGACCTGTGAGATGTAAGGTTTCTTCGGGTTGCCGGGATTAAGGAGGTTCCATCTTTCGGTTTCGAGTGCCTCGCGGCGCACCTCTTTGTAACTGGTGGCGCTGTAGATGTCAGCTGCCACGCCGTATTTCTCTTCGAGTATCTCTTTGGCTTTCAGCACTTCATTCATGATCGTGCCGCTTCCGAGGAGGTTGACTTTAAGTTTAAGTTTCTTCTTGTCGGAGGTGCTGAACTTGTAAAGACCCTTCACGATACCCTCTTTAACGCCCCCGGGCATTGGCGGCATCGCGTAGTTCTCGTTCATTACGGTGATGTAGTAGAAGATATTCTCCTGCTCCTCGTACATCCTGCGGATACCCTCACGGATGATCACGGCGAGTTCGAACGCGAACGCGGGATCGTAGGTCATGAGGTTCGGAACAGGATAAGCGAGGTGGTGCGAGTGACCGTCCTGGTGCTGGAGTCCCTCACCGTTAAGGGTGGTCCTGCCGGCAGTTCCGCCGATCAGGAAGCCTTTGGTCATCATGTCACCACCGGCCCATACGAGATCACCGATCCTCTGGAACCCGAACATCGAGTAGTAGATGAAGAACGGGATCATGTTAAGACCGTGGTTCGCGTATGATGTACCTGCAGCGAGGAACGAAGCCATCGAACCCGCTTCGGTGATACCTTCTTCGAGTATCTGGCCGTCCTTGGCTTCTTTATAATAGAGAAGGCTTTGTCTGTCAACAGGCTCGTAGAGCTGACCGTTGTGCGAGTAGATACCGACCTGACGGAAGAGGGCTTCCATACCGAAGGTACGGGCCTCGTCGGGGACGATCGGCACAATGTATTTGCCGAGTTCGCGGTCTTTCAGCAGGTTGGCAAGAATCTTCACGAATACCATCGTGGTCGATACTTCCCTTCCCTCGGTTCCGTCATAGAACTCGGAAATGATATCCTCGGGAGGGGTTTTTATAGGTCTGATGTCTACAATTCTCTTCGGAACCGAGCCGCCAAGCGCTTCCCTTTTCGCCTTCAGATACTGGATCTCGGGACTGTCGGGAGCGGGTTTGTAGAACGGTGCCTTAGCAACTTCATCATCTGAAATGGGGATGCCGAACCTTGTTCTGAATTCTCTCAGTTCATCTTCATTAAGCTTTTTCTGCTGGTGGGTTATGTTTTTTCCTTCACCGCTCTCACCGAGGCCGTAGCCTTTGATCGTCTTCGCGAGGATAACGGTCGGCTGACCCTTGTGCTCATAAGCGGCTTTGAAGGCATTGTAAACTTTCTCGGGATCGTGACCGCCTCTTCTCATCTTTCTGAGCTGCTCGTCACTCATCTCCTCAACCATTTTAGCCATTTCAGGGTGTTTATTGAAGAGTTTTTCCCTTACATACGCGCCCGACTCCACGGAGAACTTCTGATATTCACCGTCGACTATCTCGCCGAGGGCCTGAACGAGGATACCCTTGTCGTCCTTCTCGAGGAGCGGATCCCAGTCGGAACCCCAAACAACTTTAATTACATTCCAGCCAGCGCCTCTGAATGCAGCCTCGAGTTCCTGAATGATCTTGCCGTTTCCGCGAACAGGACCGTCGAGCCTCTGGAGGTTACAGTTGATCACGAAAAGGAGGTTATCGAGTTTTTCACGCGAAGCAAGAGTGATTGCACCGAGTGATTCGGGCTCATCTGTCTCACCGTCACCCATGAAGGCAATGACTTTCGCGTCAGATTTTGGGATCAGGCCCCTGTCTTCCAGGTATCTGTTGAACCTGGCTTGGTAGATCGCCTGCAATGGCCCGAGGCCCATCGAAACGGTCGGGAACTGCCAGAAATCTGGCATCAGCCACGGGTGCGGATACGATGAGAGACCGCCGCCGGGCTTCAGTTCTCTTCTGAAATTCTCAAGTTTCTCTATTGAAATTCTGTCTTCAAGGAAGGCCCTTGCGTAGATGCCGGGCGACGCGTGTCCCTGGAAGTAGATCATGTCGCCTGGGTGGTTTTCGCTTCTTGCCCTGAAGAAGTGGTTGAAACCGATCTCAAGAAGTGTCGCCACAGAAGCGTAGGTTGAAATGTGTCCGCCGATGCCGTTCTCCAGTTTGTTTGCCCTCACAACCATGGCCATGGCATTCCAGCGGATTATGCTTTTAATTCTTCTCTCTATTTCCCTGTCGCCGGGGAAAGGTACCTGATTTTCTCTCGGTATTGTATTAATATATGGTGTGTTCGCGGAGAACGGGATATGCACTCCGGCCTTGTGAGCCCTGATCTGAAGGAGATTGAGGAGTTCGATCACTCTCTCCTTGCCGCCGTTCTGGAGGACATAATCAAGAGAGTATAACCATTCCTGATTCTCCAGTTCCTGTATCTCGCGCAATTGCTTTTCGTCTGTCATAATAAACCTGTCTAATTGTCGATGTTCGTTAATGTTCTAATTCTGTAACACGGTGGGAAATATTAAAATTCAGAAACACAAATTTATGAAAAAAATTTCTCTTTCGACCCTGTGTGACAAAGAACGCACGGTTACGTTTTTATTTGCATTTAACCTTAATTAAATTATCTTTCAGGCCATATTATATTTATTTTTGTTTGTGAATTAAACAAAGACCACAATGGCCTCAAAAGTTAATTTGGCTGAGACTTCTGTAAGCATACTGCGGACCTGGTTCAATTTCCTCCCGGGAATGGCTTACAGATGCAATAATGACCACAACTGGACAATGCAGATCGTCTCCGCTGGTTCTTTTGAACTTACCGGCTACAATCCTGTCGACTTTATTGAACAAAGAGTCTCCTACGATACACTGATCCTCCCCGAATACAGGGAAATGGTGTGGAAAGAGATCCAGAATGCTGTGCTTGAAAGGTCACACTTCACCATCGAATACAGGATAAAATCTAAATCAGGGGAATCGAAGTGGGTCTGGGAGAAAGGCACCGGCATTTTCGACGATGAAGGAAAACTTCTCTTCCTTGAAGGGTACATCGCTGATGTTACCGACAGAAAAGAGAAAGAGATCGAACTCGACACATTCTTCGACATTCAGCCGGAGCTGTTGTGCATCTCAACCCGTGGTGGGGTGTTCCTTAAACTGAACCGTGCCTGGGAGAAGAAATTCGGCTACGGGCTGGATGAACTCATTGGCGAGAGTTTCAAAAAACTTATCCATCCCGACGACCTGAAGGTAACAGTAGAACTTGACTACATAACCCCGGATGGAGTGATCCCAACATTCAGGAACAGATACCTGACGAAAGACGGTAAAGTTGTCCACCTCGAATGGTCAGCTGCCATCAAGGACGACAAATATTATGCCTCCGCCCGCGATATTTCCGAACGGGTGATGCTCGAAAAAACAATAACCTCAAGAGAATCGCTAATGAGATCGATGATCAACTCGATCACCGAGTCCGCTCTCCTCCTTGAAACTGATGGTACCATAATACTCTGCAACAGGATCGCTGCTGAAAGATTGGGTTTGCAACCGGAAGATCTCATCAAAAAAAACGCCTTTGATCTGTTACCACCCGATCTTGCTGCCAGCCGCAAAGAGAGGATCAGTGAGGTGATCCGGACCGGCTCACAGGTGGTTTTTGAGGATCTGAGGGACGGCCGGGCTTTTCTCA
>RHKR01000289.1 GCA_008363265.1 Chlorobiota bacterium | reverse complement strand
GGAACGGTTACAGGCAATCTGATATCAGTCCCCTGGATTTTTCATTTGTTTCCGGCAATGATTCAATAAACTTCCACTACTTCTCCCGTGAGAGCCACCTTGGTAAGTTCCTCGCTGATGGTACAGTCGAAGCCAATCGTATTCAGGCTTTCAGGGATGCGGCTCAACAGGAACTTGCAAACTGGATCAGATGGTCAAAAGAAGAAGCGGAACTAAAAATGGACGGTCTCACACCTGAGAGCATGGAAATTGATGGATTTGCAGGCTGTTTTGTTCGTAATTTTTATGAGCGGAATTCTGCACTTGAACCCACTTTCCGAAAAAAAAACAGTAGAAAAGACCATCGAACAGGTCCACAGTTGTGGCGGTTGGATCGTGATAACTGCCCCTGATACGCAAGCAGATGATCTGATCGCTACCGGAAGGCGGTTTGAAAACATGTTTCTTAGGGTCCGGGAGAAGATGATCGGAATTCACCCCATGACACAACTACTGGAAGAAGACAAATTCAAATCAAATGTGGCTGCAGAGCTTGGACTAAAAGGAAGCGAAGTACAGTTTATACTCCGGGTGGGGTATCTTGACAGTTATCCCGATCCAGTATCCCTGCGCAGGCCGCTGAACAAGAGATTTACTGGTAATTCCTGATTTAAATTTGCGTGTTTCGAACAAAACGAAAGAGTATGAAAATGTTATCAGTTATTTTAATTTTACTCGTACTGATCCTCATCCCGGTTACTGCTTTTCTGGGATTCCGGCACTTTGAGAATAAATTCCATGCTGACGTCAGAGAAAATCTCGAGCGGATATCTTCCGTTACACCCGGGAATCTGACGGAACAGGATATCCTCCACCTCCCTGCGCCTGTTAAGAAATACCTCCACTACACTGGGGTTGTTAACCGGGCGAGACTGAACTCTGTCCGAATAGTCTTTGTCGGACAGATGCGTCAAAAAGGGAAAGAATGGTTTAACTTCAGATCAGAGCAGTTTAATTTCTTTGATGACCTCGCACGTCTCTTTTTCATGAAGGCCAAGATGTCCGGCATTACGGTTCCCGGCTATCACAAGTATCAAGACACAAAAGCATCAATGGATATCCGCCTTTTTGGTCTATTCAGCGTGGTATTCGAGGAAGGAGAGATCATGGATAAGGCTGAAACTGTAACCCTGTTCAATGATATGTGCCTTCTTGCTCCCGCTACTTTGATCGATAAAAGGATCAAGTGGGAAGGAATTGATAACCACCATGTAAAGGCTGCATTCACAAACGGGGGTAACAGTATCACGGCCACACTCCACTTTAATGGTGAGGGACAACTGATCAATTTTGTTTCGGATGACCGCTACGCGATGCCGGATATGAAAAATTACCGGTTCTCGACACCCGTGCAGGAATACAAAAACATCAACGGAATCAACATCGTCTCGAAAGGCGAGGCAGTTTGGCACTACCCTGACGGCGAGTTTACCTACGGGGTATTCAACCTCTCAGAAGTTGAATTCAATCCGGTTCTGAAGTAGAGGTTTTTACCCGCAAAACGGGCTATAAATTTCATTAAAATCAGTTATTTTTAAGAACTGATTTACACAAGTTGCGGATGGAAGTATAGCCCTTATTTTGCGATTACCCCTGTTTATATCTTTCTTTTTCCTGTTTGTTCTAACGGGTTGCGAAAGCACTTCCCCCCTCGCCCCGTTTAATTCAGGGCTTCCTCCTGCTGTGCCCGAAAATCTCAGGGTGACCACCGCGACGGATGGTGTGGTGATCCTGAGGTGGTGGGAGAACATCGACCCAGAGTATTCATCCTACAAGATATACAAAAGCATCAACGATTCTTCCCGACTCACTTTCTATCGTGAGGTCCGCACAAACTTTTTCCGCGATGAAGGTCTTTTCTACGATTCAACTTACTGGTACGCGGTCACTGCCGTAGGGCGCAACGGAATGGAAAGCAAAACCTCGCGGGTGGTCAGCGCCAAACCGGGGAACAATTTTGATCCGGTACTTCCCTCTTACATTGTTATCAAACCTGTCAACTTTGAGGGCAGATTGATGGTCACGTTCGAGTGGAGCAAGGACGACAACCCCGATCTCAAAGGTTTGGAGGTCTATCGGTCGGTTATTCAGGGATTTTCACCCTTGCCTGCTGATCTCGTTACGGTGCTTGACACCATCACCGATACCGATTCACTCGCCCTCTCACCTGAGGTGAACTACTATTACCGGTTCAGGATTTCCGATAAAGGTGGCCGTTTCAGTGAATTTTCGGATGAAAGAAGGGTTTTTCTTTACCCTTCGATCGTGAAGTCTTTCCCCGTGAACGATGCCGCACTTCCACTTTTTGATGTTTTTATGTTTCAGGCTCTTCCTCACGATCTCGAATACAGCATCATCCTTTATGAATCGCCGTTGGTGAATGAAGTGTGGCGATCCACACGGTACAGGTCATCAGAAGCCGGTGATCTTTTTATTCCCTTTATGGCATCTTACATAGGTCTTAATAAGAAATATTATTGGCGGGTGGCGGCATATCAACCGGGTGAATCCACGCCTGTGATCTGGTCGGACCTGTCATCATTTCAGATCACGCGGTTCAATTGAGGAAGTATCTCTATCTCCTCGCCGTGATGGTTTTAAACGGGGTGAGCCTGAAAGCCCAGCCAGGTTTTGATACCACTCAGGTTTCTTTTCTACCTCCTGCTTCAAGAAATTCGGTTTCGACGGTCTTCAATAAAGAGTTGAGCATCTACTCCCTGCTGAGCAAAATAAATTATTCGCTGGCCTCGGGCAGATTCAACTTCAGAGTTACGGAAGAACTCAATTCCAGCCTGCTTAAGTATTCAGGTTCAAATACCACGCGCGACGAAAATGTCCTGAAACTCTCCGGTGACTATAACCACGGCAATTTCTTTAATCCCGGGTTCATGGTCAGCAGTCAGTTGTACAGCGATTCCAGAACCACTGACATCAACACGGCAGCCTCAAACTTCGGTATCCTCTATAACCGGCTGCTTCTCGAAGACCTTGTGAATATCCTCCCTTTTGGAGGTTTAATCGAGGATGTGCAGTCCGGCATTTCCAACAGAGGTCTGATATATGGTGTGCAGGGAGGCATGGAGAGGACGTTATTCTCTGATTTTATGATCGGATCCGGTTTTCAGTTCAGAAATGAGGATATTAGCCCAAGGAAAAACACGCTCAGGGATATCACAGCTTCAGTGGAAAACTTTTTCGACAGTGAAGTCAGAAATTCCCTTTCCGTAAGGTACCATGAAGCAGGAAGGGATTTTTTCTTCGATGCCGATTCTGCCTTGAAGCAATTTTTTCTTATCGATAAAAATCAGCAAAGACGAAATGAAAGATTCATCAACATTTCAGACGAGTTTCACTATTCGGGATTGCTGAGCAACACCTCCGTTTCAATCGGTTTCAATTTCTCCGACAGACTTGTCGAGAGAACCACCCGATACCGCAGACCGGATGACCTCTTCCCGACCTCTTTCGACTCGCAGATAGAAGAATTGAAGTTCGATATCAGTTCCGGGATTAACTACACTTCAGAGGTCACTGTCCTGAAATTGGTTACAAGTTACGCTGAGAGAAACGAAAAGTTTCTCCTTATAAACCCTGGAAACTCCAATCCCGATCATTTCGAGCAACGGCAAAAAAATGAAGGTATAAAAAACAACATCGCATCCCAGATCTTTCTGTCGCTTACCGGGTCTGTATATCTCAGCAACTCCGACAAGGTCGATCTCAGCCTTTCCCATTTCAAACTCCGATACGACACTCCTTCAAACGAGAATATCGATGAAAGGGACGAACTCCTCGCTCAATTTCGAGTCCGATACACGAGATTGATAAACTCATCAATGGCGGTTTTCGCGGGATTTGACATGTCTTACGGAAAACTGGTCTACATCCTCGCCGCGAGAAGTTCCAACAATAACACGAACAGAATTTTTAAACTGAACACCGGTTACAGTTATGAGGGACCGGGTTTCAGAAATCATGGTAATTTCGAAATAATCGCCAACTATCTTGTGTATGATTTTGAAGATCTCAACCCGGGATTCAAAAGTTTCAGTTTCAGACAGATATCCCTCTCAGACTCACTAACGGTCGCGCTGGGTGACGGGTTAGACCTTGAGTTCATCGGTTTCTACAAACTCAGTGAACAAGGAGATCTGAAGTGGAGTGATTATAAAATAAAACCGGGACGCGAAATAACTGAAATACTCCTTTTGCCGGCGTTCGCCACCACCCTCGGGGATTACACTTTCAAACTGGGACTACGGTATTACTCTTATCTCTCGGACATTATCGTGAACGAAGAGAAAAAAGAGGAGAACTATTACAGGGGTCTC
>RHKR01000288.1 GCA_008363265.1 Chlorobiota bacterium | reverse complement strand
TCCGGTGATCAGGGTGTAAAAGAGATAAATCGATCCGATCAGACCGAGAAATGCGAGTAAAGTGTAAATACCGAACTTGAACGATCTCTTCTTCCTCTCGGCGTCTTGCTCTTCCATTGGCGAGCGGGATGATGTGGGTGCAGGGCCCTGCCTGATAATGTTCAGCGCGTAACCGATCTCCTGATTGAAATCCTCACAGCTGCCGAACCTTTTGTTCTGGTCTTTCTCGAGGGCCTTGGTGATGATCTTGTCGATCATTGAAGGAAGCCCGGGAATTGCTGCCGAAAGCTTGGGCGCGGGTTTCTTCAGGTGTCCCTGCATTATCTCATACTCGGTACCCGACTCGAAAGGTGTCATGCCTGAGAGCATCTCATAAAAAGTTATGCCTATCGAATAGATGTCGCTCTGTCTGGTCGGTTCCTCGGCATTGATCTGCTCGGGACTCATATAAAGGAGCGTGCCGATCTTTGTGCCGGTTTTGGTTATGCCTTTTTCATAGATCGATTTTGAAATACCGAAGTCCATGATCTTTGCCACACCTTCAGCATTTATCATCACATTGGAGGGCTTGATATCCCTGTGGATAAATCCTTTCTGATGGGCGTAGCCGACACCTCTGAGAATCTGCTGGAGGATATCCAGTGACTCCCCAAGTTCGAGTGTGCCTTTACGGTCGATCACCTGCTCGAGTGTCTCCCCATCCATGAATTCCATTGCGATCCCAAGATATCCTTGCTCATCGATAAATCCGTATACCGGGACTATGTTCGGATGATTGAGTTTGGCCTGATTTCTGGCTTCCCTCTTGAACCGCTCGATGAACTGTGCGCTTTGCGCAGTCTGAGCGTTCAGGATCTTCAAAGCACAGAAACGCTCGAGTTTCAGATCAAGTGCCTTGTAAACAACACCCATGCCGCCTTCGCCAAGCTTGGAGATGATCTTGTAATTGCCGATTATGGCTCCAACCATAGTGATTCTTCTATTTGTTACTGATTATAATAAAAGTGTAATTGTCATGTGCACCCCTCTCTTCAACCAGCTTCGAAAGCTTTAATTCGATCTCGGAAAGGTCGTTTTGCTTCAACAGGGCCGCAATTTCATCAGCTGAAAGATGACCGCTGACGCCATCACTGCAAAGCATGAATTTAATGTTATGCTTGTACTCGATTTCCATTGAGCCACTGTCGACTTCGATAGTCACCCTTTCACCGATCGCACGTGTGATCACATGCCTGAATGGATGCTTGTCAGCGGCCGCCTGAGTGAGCAGGCCATCATCTATCATCTGCTGAACAAGAGAATGATCCTTGGTCAGCTGGTAAAGATCACCGTCGTCAAAGTAATAAATGCGTGAGTCGCCTGCCGATGCCCAATAAGCATTCCCCCTGTCGAGGTAGAGAGCAACAACAGTGGTTGCCATTCCGGAGAGGTCCCGGTTGCTACGGGCGACTTCATTTATCTTCGTGTTTGCAGATCTTACTGCAAGATTCAGCCTTTCTGCCGGGTCGAGCGCTTCGTTCTCTGAAAATGACTGAACAATTGTTTCAACAGCCACTCTCGAAGCAGTCTCCCCGCCATTATTTCCACCCACACCGTCACAAACAACAGCAAGGAAACCATCTTTCGTCTGCAGGGTATCCGCGAAGTCCTGGTTGGTTTCGCGTACAAGTCCTGTTTTCGATTCACAAATATAGTTTATATTCATAAGATCCCTATCCCGGCAAGAAAATGCTGCTCGGGATTACATTAATAAACTGAGAAAATGCTGAAAGCAAATTAATGTAAAATTAACAAATATTTCAAAATTCGAACAGCAAAATTCTATTATTGTCACATCCGGCAAATAATCGATTGCCAATTGCGGCAACGGGCATTTTTACTCTGCCCCCGGTCTCAATGGTTTGTATTGCCTTCATCGCAAAGGGATCGATCAGGATGAGTCTGCCGTCAACCACAGGAAGAATGATCTTTTGCCCAGCGACTGTCACTTTTTCGCTTATCAATCCGCCAGTTTCAAACTTGTTTTTGAGATCGCCTGTCTTCAGATTGATCTTGTATAAAATTCCCTTGAGGTCACCTGTATAAACTGATCCCCCGAAAATAACAGGTTCCGCGATGATCCGGCCGGTCTGCAACTGCCAGAAAATGTAACCTCCTCTTCCCACAAGTTCCATCCCCCCACCATAGAGGCAAACGATATAATTGTCGCCGACAGGCAGAAACGATGTAACCGGCTCACTTTTCCCGGTCATGAAGAAGTTTGGTGTTTTCGTGGAAGTGTTGAGTTCGAGAATTCTGCCGTCAGTAAGTCCCGCAATTATCAGTTCACCCGACTGGGTTATCCTCGAGGAAACAGCAGCATCCAGGGGCATATTCGAGGTCACCGCGCCTGTGGTATCGATGAAGTGGATACTCCGGTCGGCGATCACGATCAGCCCTCCGGCGGCCCCGAAAAGTGAGCCGTCTCCTGCTATGCCGAGCTCCCTGGTGAGTTCCTCCTTCCCAAGTGTGATGTCGTATTTTGCCAGCTGAAGTGCCGGATTCAATTTCTTGCGGAAGAGATAATACATTTTATTCCCCACGAAAACCGGTGGAGCTGCAACAGTCGAATTCCTCACCGAAGCATAACCCGCATCCTCCAATGTTGCCATATCGAAAGCGTGTATTCTCCCGCTTCCTTCAGCCACAAACAACCATCCCCGGTATGGCACCAGGGAATTATGGAACAATCCTCCGTACGTCTCCAGTTCACCAGTTAATCGCAGTGAGTCGATATCCCGGTTTACGGGTTCTTCAGCGGGGGTCTCTCTTAATTCGATTTTGATCGAAGAGTAGCAACCGCTCAGGAAGAGGAATAGAAGAGGCAAAAAAAGTATCTTTTTCATCAGAAATCCCACCCAAAAAAGAACTGGTAAAACAGCCCGTCCTGGAAACGGCTGAAGTTGTTTTCGATCTTTTTACCGATGTCATACCTGAATACAATGATATTGAACAGGTTGAACCTGAATCCCAGACCGACACTTCCGATGGTCTCCTCGTAGGTTTTATCCCATAATGAACCGGCATCGAAGAAGAAAGCGCCTCTGATACCGGAGAAACTCATCCCCAGGAAAGGCAGTTGCAGCGCGACACGATCAATAAGCGGGAAGCGGAGTTCGACCGATGTCATCCAGAACTTCTGTCCCCTGAGACCGAACCGGGGGTATCCCCTAAGGTCCCAGCTTCCGCCGGCTACGTAACGGCGGGTGGTGGTGCCTTCGTTCCAGTAAAGTGAGCCCCTGAACGCGAGACTGGTCGTGTACAGCAGTCTGAGGTAGTGCCGGTAATCAAGTATCAAACTGTAATAGTTCTCGTACCCGAACCGGATATCGTGTGTCATCCCGAGTTGCGAGCGGAATCTCATTCCGTCAAGCGGCCCGCTTGGACCCCAAAGTGAATTGTCGAAGACGTACGCGACGCTGTTGGAAACAAGGAGCGATCGCTGATCGTTACCGAACCCGATAATATCCTTGTTAACAGTCGCGAGTGAGATGGAGGTTTCAACCCGGTCGAATGATGAGAAGGGATACTGAAGGAAGAAATACGTACCGTAACTTTTTTCGTAGTAGTATTCGTCACTTTCCCTTAGATCGTACCGCCTGCCCCGGTAATTGAAAACGCCATACCCAAAGTTTGTCCGGTTCCTCGTGTTCAGACGGGAAATATCGATATTGAAGCTCTCAAGGAAATCAGATTGAGTTTCTGCAGTATTGAAAAGGAGCATGAAGTAGCGGTCATCGCCCAGCATATCACTCAGTGAAAGAACGGCTCCTCCCCTTGTACCGAAAACCGGATCTGTTGATATCTGGCTCTGGGCATAATCAAGTGTGTACTCCTCCTGATACTCAACCACTGCCTTTTTAGCCTCTTTGGCCAGGGCAGGATACGGTTCGGAGAATGTGGCAGTACCAGTCCGGCTGATTATATCAGGCAGTCCGGGTTTCTTTGCCGGCTTAAATCGATAAATATCAAATGTCAGTTTCTCAATGGAAGTGAAGAAGAATGTGCTGTCATTGTACGAATAGGGGGTTTCGAGCCCGGAATAAAGGGCTGAGACAGGTTTAGCTGTATCGGAAAAGTTACCGTTGTTAAGGTCTATCTCATAAAGGTTGTAAACTCCATCTGCATCGTTGGCTGCAACAAGTCGTCTGCCTCCGTCGATCAGTTTTGGCCAGGCGAAATTTGTCGAGGCCGCAGTGACTGCGGAAATCTTTCCGGATTCAGTATCGATCGAGAAAATATTGTTAACCCCTGAAAATTCACCTCCCAGACGGTCAGATGTGAACAGCACCTCAGTCGGGGTTCTTCCCTGAACCGGTGAAGCATCATTGAA
>RHKR01000287.1 GCA_008363265.1 Chlorobiota bacterium | reverse complement strand
GTCTTTTTCAAGGTTTCTTCCACAGAATCGAACCAGACCGTGCTGCCTTCGATCTTGACAACTGTCTGACAAGCACCACTGATGTTTACACTGTCACCGATTACAAGTCCGGTGAGAATATGAGAGCAATTTACACCGATCGATATCTCCTTGCCGCGGGGCCTTATCTCAACAATAGTTCCTGTTTCTTCGACCAATCCGGTGAACATTTTCAAACCCTTCCTAAAAATATTGCTGTATCACCGTTAAAATTCCTGACGGAGTTAACTTTCAACTGCATCGGAGAATCAAGACCGAAATATTCAAGCCCTTCAAAAAGGTTTTTTCCCGGCCCGATTATCTTCGGTGCGATGAAGAGAACCATTTCATCGAAAAGACCACGGTTTATGAACTCAGATGTTAGTCCGGCACCGGCCTCAACCAGTACAGACGTTATAGCCATTTCATGCAGCATTCTCAGCGACTCATCAAGATCAGGACGCCCATTGCTGTCAGGTTTAACGTACTTGATCTGAATTTGGAACCAATCAAGTTGCGCTTTCACATCCTGCGGAGCGACTGCCCCCTCCGGAACAATGATCACAGATTTTTTGTCTTCATTCCGGAAGAAAAAGAGGTCATTGTTGAAGAAAAGGTGAGAAGAGAGCATCACCCTGAGAGGGGAAAACTTCTTTTTATCCCTCACGTTCAGCTTGGCGTCATCCGTGATCACCGTTTTGGATGTGGTAAGGATCGCATCATTTCTGGTCCGGAGGTGCTGTACGAGTTGCCGCGAGTTCTCATTGGTGATCCACTTCGATTTGCCGTCGGTTTCGGCAATCTTGCCGTCAAGTGTTTGAGCTGACTTTATTGTGACGAAAGGATATGGAGTTGTGATATATTTGGTAAATTTCCGGTAGAAACGACTGTGCGAGTCTTTGCTGACCACTTCAACCTCGATACCCGCCTCCCTGAGCCTTGCAATACCGCGCCCTGCAACGAGAGGGTTCGGGTCTTCAAACCCGACCACAACCCTTTTGATCTTTTTTTGAATTATGAGGTCGGCACATGGGGGTGTTTTTCCAAAATGAGAGCAAGGCTCAAGGCTCACATAGAGCGTTGAGCCTTCCAGGCTCTCACGGCATCTCTTGATCGCGTCCACCTCGGCGTGGTCACCACCGAAACGGTGATGAAACCCGGTGGATATGATCCGCCCCTCTTTCACAATGATGCACCCTACCATCGGATTCGGACTTACGTACCCACATCCGCGATAAGCGTATGTGAACGCACGGGAAAGAAAGGTCCGGTCCGCGGGGTTCATTTTCTACCTGATCTCGAGAATTTCAAACTCTATGAGTCCGGCTGGTGCTTTAACCTGGGCTATTTCACCTACTTTACGCCCGAGCAGACCCTGACCAACAGGGGAAGAAACAGATATTTTTGCCTGCTCCATATTCGACTCTTCGTTCGATACGATCTGGTATTCTATCACTTTCTGGGTTTTCAGGTTTTTAATCTTGACTTTCGCCAGGATGTGAACCTTGTCCTTCGGCATGGTTGAAGGATCGATCACCTTTGCCTTGGCAAGGATCGATTCCATTTTGTGGATCCTCAACTCGAAGAGCCCCTGCTCTTCCTTTGCGGCATCATACTCAGCATTCTCCGAAAGATCACCGTGTGCTCTTGCATCGGCAATTTTTCCGGCTATTTCTTTTCTGCCGTTTGATTTCATCTCCGCGAGCTCTCTCTCGAGCTCGATAAGCCTTTCCTGTGATAGATAAACAAAATCTTGCATATCGCTCCCGGTTTGAATAAATAAAAAAAAAGTGCCACTCCCGCAAATATTTTGCGGGTGTGGCACTGCAAATTTAGTCAAAATTTAATTGAAATTCAAGCCCGATCAGAGAATATCAGAACGGATACTCCTCCTGACTCCTTAATCTCTTCTCGAGGTTGTGTTTCTTCAGCAATTCTTTTACATCCTCCGGGCTCATTCTGTAGTAAGGCTGGGTTGAACGTGCAAGCCCCTCCGCGAGAAAGGCCACAGCCACCGCAGCGTGGGAGATGAAATCTTTGTCGACTTTTTCGAATGTATCGCCAAAATCGTGGTAGTGTGCAGTCATTTCCCTCGTTAATCCTCCACGTGGTGTGATAACGGGAATACCGGCAAACATGAAATACATGTGGTCGCTGTTTGTCCAGGCAACGCTGGCATATCCTGAGAGATCAAAACTTCCCGAATGCGCAACGATCTCTTTTACCGTTTGACTGAGGGTATCGAAACCCATAACATTAAAACCGTTAACTTTGCCGGGCATGTCAAGATTGATCATCGCGAATATCGAATCGTTCCTGTGTGCCTCTGCATATTTTTTGGATCCCCAAAGACCTGTTTCCTCACCGTTGAACCATACAAATTCGATCGTTCTCTCAGGCTTGATCCCGAGTTTTTGAAGAAGAAGTGCGACTTCGTAGATCACTGCACTCCCCTGTCCGTTGTCGACAGCTCCATCGCCGAGATCCCAGCTGTCGAAGTGACCGCCAATCACTATTTTCTCTTTCCTTTTTCCTTCGATCCGGGCGATCAGGTTAGGCGACTGCATAGTCTCCACCTTTGATGTGGAAACTATGTCAAATGTTACCTTAATTCCATCCTTCAGGAGCCTCTTTAGCTTTAAACCTTCTTCATTTGTGAGGGTGAATGCGGGTATCTTCAGAGCATCGCCCCTGAAATTACCGACACCGGTAAGCACCTTACCGTTGCCGCTTTCGTTAATGAAGAGGCACGCGGCTGCTCCTTTGGCTGTGGCACTTCTGATAACCTCCCCCCTTAAACGTTCCTGTTTCCCCGGAGGTGTTTCCTGACTGACCACGATTACCTTGCCTCGTACATCCATGGTATCTAAATCTTCATCATAGCCGGAGTTAACGTAAACTGCTGCTGCATTCTTAAGAACGGCGTTTGATGTCCAAGCCAGCGCGTACGCCCTGAGTTTCTTTTCATATGGAAGCTTCATCACTACTTCGTCGTTCCCTCTGAACCATACAGGTGAGGTGAAATACTCACGAAAAGGCTTAATTCCGTTCTCTTCCAGCCTTCTTTCAAGTATCTGAAGGGCCTTTTCCATCCCGGGCGAACCCATCATCCTGCCCCCCGCCTGGTCACACACCTCCCTGAGGAAGTCATACCCGTAGTTGGTGGTAAACGCTGTCCCGGTGAGTTTCTCGATGAGGGTTTGAGAATATGTTAGAGGTGTGATGGTCAGAAACAGAAGAAGTATCATCTTTTGCATGTTAGAACTCAATATAGACAAATGGAAGTGTAGAGGCGCCAAGCACCTGGTAAACAAATATGATCACTAAAACGAAAGAGAATGCCTTAATACTCCAGTGTGTCGCGGCAAATTTAACGTACAAAGCCCTATAAAATCTTTCAGGTACAAACGCCATTATAAGACCGGCCACCATAACCAAAAAAGGAGCAAGGTAATACTCCATCCATTTTTCAGCGTGGGCAATATTAAACCCTGAGAAAAGTTTCGAGAGGAAAATCCCCGCACTCTCAAGTGAGGGTGACTTGAATACTATGAATGACAAAGCTATGACGTGGAATGTCAGCAGTATCTCAAGTGACCGGAAAGCGGTCTCATTAATGTGCGATACTATTTTCTTTCTTACGTTCCTGAACATGGTGTCGAATACAATGCACAACCCGTGGATCAGACCCCATACTATAAAGGTAAGATTCGCCCCGTGCCACAGACCCGAGATGAGGAATGTAACGATTATCGCCGCATGAATGCCGAAGATCCCCAGCCTCCTGAGTGCAAAACTCAGCGGATTGAAGACGTTCTCACTGAGGAATGTGTAAAGGGTGATGTGCCACCTTCGCCAGAATTCGCTTACTGAATTTGCGAGGAACGGCTTTTTGAAATTCTCCTCAACTTCAAAACCGAGGAGATAGGCCATTCCCCTGACAATATCGGTGTAGCCGGAAAAATCGAAATATATCTGAAGGAAAGCACCGTATCCCGCCATCAGACATTCAAAAGATGTAAACAGATCCGGATTCTCAAACACCCTGTCGACAAAATTGAGTGCTATGAAATCCGCTATCAAAACCTTCTTAAGTGTGCCTGTAATAAGAAGATAGAACCCTTTGCTTACGTTCTCTCTTGTGATGATTGTCCGCGCGTTGAACTGCGGTAATAGATTTGCGGCTTTGCTGATGGGTCCCGCAACGATCGTAGGGAAGAAAGAGACATAGAGAAGATAAGTTAGAAGGCTCCCCTCAGCCTCCTCCATCTCCTCCCTGTAAAGTGCCAGTGTGTATCCCAGCGACTTGAAAATATAGTAGGATATCCCCACGGGGGTGAGAATTTCACGAGTAAAGT
>RHKR01000286.1 GCA_008363265.1 Chlorobiota bacterium | reverse complement strand
TTTTCGAACTGACCGTTTCCGGATTTTCTTTCAACTTCAAAGCCCATGTTATTGGTCTCTGTTGCAGTGACCCAGCCGAGTTCAACACTGTTGCCATTGGTGGTAGCGTTGAATGAAGCAAGTTCGACCGGCACCGGTGCTGCTGTAATAATGGTAAGCGACCAGCTTCTTACAGAACCTGTATCAGTATTGGCATCATCATATACTCTGAGTATCCATGCACCGCCTGACTGTTTGTTTGTAAAGGCTGAGAGCGCCTGTTCAGGTTTGAATGTACCTGTAAAAGGTGCAGTTCCTGAAGTGATAAGTGCAGTGGCGTCATCATCGAAAATGGTGTTCGTATAGTTGTCACCCGATGAACCGTTATCACTCGAGAGATCAATTTCGGTACCGTCAGGGCCTTTAAGGAAGATGTCGAGGTCACCGGTGTATGTGTGAAGCACACTATTGAGTTTCACAATAACCTTAACCACGGTTGCCTCCATCGCCGGGACAATCACTGTATCCAGGGCACTCTGAAGATCTCTGATGGCTACATATTTGTTTCTTTCATAAACATTGGCATAGATACCGATACCTGTAGGTGTCGAGCTACCCATAGCCGAGCCGTAGCTGCTGTCGAAAGCCACAACATTGAAAGTATGGATACCGGTGGGCAGTCCGTCAATCACGAACTGATTACCTGTACCGTTAACTTTTCCGAGTCTTGTGTTTCCGTTCACCCAAACAACGGATGAATCCACTACAATAGTGTGCCCATTTATGTTTGTGGTTGGAACGGTCCAGGTAACAGTTGCCTGATTGTTCGCACCTGACCATGTGGCTGCAACGTTTGTCGGAGCTACAGGAGCTGGTGGTGGAATTGTAGAGAATGACCAAACACCACCGATGGTTGAGTCGTTGGCATCCGAAACGTTCACTCTCCAGTAGTAGGTTGTTCCATACGGAAGAGCTGAAGGGTGTGTGTAGTTCGTGTAGATCGCGCCCGCTCTTACAACAGCAGATGCGTTCATTGTTACAACCGCGTTCATGTCGTTCGAGAAATAAACGGTGGTTTTGGTTGTGCTGTCAGGATTCGTCCATGAAAGGGTCGGGTTGGTCACAAGCTGTACGCCGGTCGCGCCGTTCTGCGGAACAGGGTTGCTTGGGAAGCCGGGACCTGAAGCAAGAAGGGTGTAGGCCGCGAAAACATCTATAAGGCCCTTACCGTAATTGTTGTCTTCACCTGGGGTGCCAAGATCACGGGCAGTGTTGTAAAGTGCCATTTTGATCTGGTGTCCTGTCAGTGCAGGGAACGCTGACTTAAGAAGCGCGATCGCACCGGCAACGTGCGGTGAAGCCATCGATGTACCATCAAGGCTCGAGTATGAGTTGTCGCCTGAACCGTAAGCTGATCTTACACCAACACCGGGAGCCGCTACTTCAGGTTTTATCTGAAGTGAACCGGTTCCGCCGCAGGTTGAAGGACCACGGCTCGAGAAGCTTGCTATTGGGTCGTTGCTTCCACCGAGATATGAAGCACCACTGATGGCAGCCATTGCGAAAACGTTAACCTCGTTGGTGTTGATGTTCTTCGGCATAGTGATTGTCGAAGCATTCGGTCCGCTGTTACCGGCTGAAAAGCAGATTGCGATACCGGCGGCTTCAACAGAGTTAAACATCGTTACATACTGACCAGCGCATTGGTTTACGGTACTGGGGTCGTGCCAGCTGTTGTTGATCGAAGCCGGCATATCTGTAACGGTTGAGGGGTTTCCATCGGGGTTCATAGCCCACTGGAAAGCAGCCATGTGATTTGAGGTTGAGTTACCTGAACAGATAGTCTTGGCAGCTATCCACTGTGCTCCGGGAGCAACACCGATGGTGTCACCGGAGGGTGAAAGACCTGTCATGGTTCCCATTGTATGGGTACCGTGACCGTCGCAGTCTGATGGCGTGGTTGTTCCACCCGCCGGATCAAGCCATGCCTGATTTGCGGGAGCAAAATTCCCTCTCCATCTCGAGGCGATCGCGACGTGAGTGTGACGAACACCTGTATCCTCGCCCATTACGATGGTACCGGCACCGGTAATACCCATCTGCCAGAGGAGATGAGCATTAATTATCCTCAGACCGGGTTCAACTGCCTCTTTCCCTTCTTTCTCATTAGCCTCTGTAACATTAAAAGGCCTGTCGAGATATGTCGGGGCATCGAGGTCCATCGCGGCAAGTTCCATACTTGTGGAAAGCTCTTCAAAAACAGATCTTTTCGCTTCAATGGCGATGGCGTTCACAACCCAGAAATTCTTGTATGTGAACACCGAACGGTCGTTCGATCTGTTGGCGAGGTATTTAAGCAGATTTCTCTGAGTGCTTGCAGCCTTCTCCTCAAGAGTCGTGATAACAGTATATGCACGGTGTTCGGGAGTGGCTTTGATCCTGTAGAGTTCCTGGTCAAGTGCCAGTACATCGACCTGATCGCGAAGGAAAATGATTCCTTTAATATACTCTTCAGAGCTGGTGTTCTGCATGGCTCTGAGGAGTCGTGTGGATATCTCGGGCTGCGCGTAAGAGGTAAAGTACAGACCGGATACGATCGTTAGCAGAAGTAGTAGTCTTCTCACTAATGGCTCCATTATGTGTGAATGAATAAGAAATGAACCATAAGTTACAAATATTTCATTATATCTTTCAATGGAAATTAAAGGGCATCAAATCATCCCCTGCGGTAAGGTATTGCACGTGTCAAAACTTTCACATATTTTTGAAGTGTTAATTACCTTTAATTCTGTTCAGCGAAATGGAAAAGGAATCCCTGTAATGCCACAAACTTCACATCTCTTTCACAATTCTGAAAGGAACCTCCGCGCTCTTTGGGCCCGGAGGTTTTTTTATATATGAACATCAAAGCAACAATTCTCGACCACGAGGCTCTCGGCCGTATAGTAACCCGTATGGCGCACGAGATCATCGAAAAGAACAAAGGCACCGAAAATCTCATAATCATGGGTCTCAGAACCAGAGGAGCCTATCTGGCCACCAGACTGCGTGACAAGATCCGCGAGATCGAAAATGTCGAAGTACCGCTTGGTATCCTCGACGTAACCCTCTACCGTGACGACTTTAGAACCCGTCTAAAACAACCGGAAGTGTCTGTTTCCAATATCACTTTCGAGATAACAGAGAAAAACATTGTACTTGTGGATGACGTACTATACACAGGCAGAACCATCCGTTCAGCCCTCTGCGCGATCATGGACTTCGGAAGACCGGCCACCATAAAACTCTGCTGCCTTATCGACCGCGGGCACCGTGAACTCCCCATCAAAGCCGATATCGTGGGAAAGAACATCCCAACTTCAATTAATGAGGAAGTACGGCTCAGGATGACCGAGCACGACGGCGAAGACGCGGTTTACCTTGTTGAAACTGAAAATTAATACATGGATGAAATAAAATGCAATTAAAGATAAAACATCTCCTCGGTCTCGAAGGTGTGTCGGCTGATGATATCCGCACCATCCTCGATACCGCGGTCTCTTTCAAACAGGTGCTCGAGCGCCCGATCAAAAAAGTGCCGACCCTGCAGGGTAAAACGATTGTGAACCTCTTCTACGAGAACTCGACCCGTACAAGAATTTCCTTCGAACTGGCTGAAAAAAGACTCTCTGCCGATTCAGTAAACTTCTCCGTCTCAGGCTCCAGTGTCTCAAAAGGTGAAACTTTCAAAGATACGGTGAGAAACATCGAAGCAATGAAGGTTGACATGATAGTCGTCCGCCACGCATCAGCAGGTGTACCCCACTACCTCACCAAGATAACCAAGGCTACCGTTATCAACGCGGGCGATGGCATCCATGAGCACCCCACTCAGGCACTGCTCGATATGTATTCGATAAGAGAAAAAACGGGAAGACTCGAAGGATTGAAGGTCGGAATTGTCGGTGATATCGCCCACTCCCGTGTAGCCCTCTCAAATATTTATGGACTCCAGGCGATGGGCGCGGATGTTTCCGTTTGCGGACCCGCGACTATGATCCCCCGCAACATTTCAGAACTTGGCGTCAAGGTGATCCATAACATCGATGAGGCGATCCAGGAAAACGATGTGCTGAACATCCTCAGGATCCAGCTCGAACGGAAGGCCGGAGCTTCACTTCCCTCAACTCGCGAATACCACAAATATTACGGCATCACCAGAGAGAGGATGGAAAAGAATAAAAAGGATGTGCTTCTCCTGCATCCCGGACCGATAAACCGCGGCGTGGAGATCTCTTCCGAGATGGCCGACGGTGAGCACCAGATCATTCTCGATCAGGTAACCAACGGCGTCGCGGTAAGAATGGCAATACTTTATCTCTTGGGCACAAGAAACAGCGAGGAAAATTGAAATGAAAACACTGCTTAAAAATTTACACATTATCGATCCAGCC
>RHKR01000285.1 GCA_008363265.1 Chlorobiota bacterium | reverse complement strand
GTGAGCCTTTACGGCAGGGAGAGCAACAGCGGGACATTCGCGTATTTTAGAGAGAACATTCTGGACGGAGAGGATTTTTCACGTTCAACCCATGTTCTGCAGGGTACCGCCGCACTCGCCGAGGCCGTTTCCAATGATAAAAGAGGGATCGCTTACGGAAGTGTCGGATATTTTATTGACAAGCCGGGACTCCATATAATCAGAGTGAAAACCCCCGGTACTGAAACCTCGATCTCACCGGTAGACTCAAATCATCCCAACTATGAAGATATCAGAACAGGCAGGTATCTTATCTCCCGGAAACTTAATTTTATTCTCCGCGATACACCCGGTAAAGCAACCGCTGACTTTATTCAATTCGTCCTCTCTGCTGAGGGTCAGAAGATCGCTGAAGAGATGAAATTCATTCCGCTGAATTGACTGACATGAAGAAAGAGAACGGCACTTCATTCGCAGTCGATAGCGAAAATTCGGTTTTTGCAAGCAATCCGAAACCGTTGCGTTTCTCCTCCGATATTATTTTCCCGGCAGTTGTCAGGGGAGTTGGCCTCTTGACATTCCTTATGGTCTTCTTTTTCTTCGTGGTGATGATCTATCAGGGGATGCGTGTTTTTGAGTTTCTCACGCCATCCGACCTTCTATTCAGTCACAGGGGAGGAGAGCGGGTATTTGAATGGTATCCGGTTTCGCAGGACCCCAGATATTCGGTCGTGCCTCTATTATTCGGTACACTTTTAACGGCAGTCCCGGCAACACTGATATCCACCCTGTTTGGGGTGGGTGCAGGAATTTACATTTCAGAGTTCGCCCCATATTCACTCAGAGGCGTACTTAACCATCTGATCGACCTCTTTTCATCGTTGCCGACCGTCGCGGTTGGTTTCATGTTCCTTACTATCGTGGCAACGTTTTTCAGCGATCTTTTCAATCCGGCGAGCAGGCTTAATGCAGCACTTTCAGCACTTGGTCTGTCGATGATAATCATTCCTCAGATAGCCGGACTGACGGGTGATGCTCTCCGCGCAGTACCGCGTGAGACAAGACTTGCCGCATACAGCCTCGGCGCGGGGAAGTGGAGAACAGTGAAAGATGTGGTTCTACCCGCGGCTGTCAGCGGTATAACTGCGAGCATTATTCTGGGATTCGGAAGGGCGATTGGTGATACCATGATAGTGCTCATGATTTCCGGGAATGCGGACAATCTTCTTCTTGACCCGTTTTCGAGTGTAAGAACGATGACGGCCACCATTGCAGCCGAACTTGGAGAGGTCTCCTCCGGCACCGCGCATTTTCATGCCCTCTTTTTCATAGGGTTGATTCTTTTCACGATGTCGATCATTCTTAACCTTGCGGTGAGGTGGTTGGTCAGACGGTTTGCAGGCACAAAGAGGTGGAGGTAAAATGTATAAGGTGAACAGATATGAAAAATTGGTATCGACGGTATTTCTCCTGATCTTTTTAGTGCCTGCACTGGTTTACATTCTATTCTTTCTTAAGATACTCACAGAGGGTGCCGGTGTTATAGACTGGCACTACCTTACTGCGGGTCCCTCATCCGATCCTGCGGAAGGGGGAATCGGACCGGTGATCGCAGGGACGCTTTTTACTGTGATACTAATGCTGATGATCGTTATACCGATGGGAGTAATGACCGCCCTCTACCTTTCAGAGTATTCGATCAACCGCAGGTTTGAGAAGTTTTTTCTATTCCTGATCCATAATCTTGCAGGTGTACCTTCTGTTGTATTCGGTGCTTTTGGACTCGGTTTCTTCGTTCTTAATATCGGAACGGGGTTGGATACACTTTTTGGACTGCACCTCGTTTTCGGCAAGCCTTCGATGCTTTGGGCTTCCGTTACTTTGGCGTTCATGCTGATGCCCATGGTAGTGACCACAGCATATGAAGCATTCAGGGCTGTTCCGCCCGGCTACAGGGAGACAGCCTACAGTGCGGGAGCAGGGAAGTTACAGATGATCCGGCACGTGGTTATTCCCCACTCAATACAAGGGGTGTCAACCGGCATCATACTCTCAGTCACCCGGGCGATCGGTGAGACCGCGCCGATTCTCTTCCTGGGATGTGCTTTTTTTCTCCCCTCGATACCGGTGGTCGATCTCTGCATTGCGGGGTTGTGCCTCCCGGTGGTTAATCCGACCGAGCAGTTCATGTATCTGTCTTACAATCTTTTCATTATGTCAACACAATCAACCGCATCGTTGCCTTATCAATATGCCGGAGTTCTGGTTCTGATAGTCCTTACGGTGGTTTGCAACGGTATCACTATCTGGCTCCGGGGGAGATTCAGAAGAAGCATGGCATTCAGGGAGACGGCGTGAGAGAGATCAAAATAAGCTTTGAAGCCCTTAACGTCAGATTCAGCAATACTCATGTGATCAAGGATCTGACACTTGATATTATAGATAAAAGGATAACCTGTCTTATCGGCCCTTCAGGTTGCGGAAAAACAACACTTCTGAAAACAGTTAACCGGTTAAATGATCTGGCGCCTGATGTCTATTACACCGGTAATGTGCTGATCGATGGCATAAACGTCCTCTCGACAGAAATTGATCTGACAAATCTCAGAAGAAAGGCGGCTATTGTATTCCAACGCCCCGCTATGTTCGCCCGTTCAGTCTTCGAGAATGTGGCATTTCCTCTGAGGATCGCAGGAGTGAAAGACAAACCTGTTATCGAGGAGAAAGTAGTGGAAACCCTTAAAACAGCTTTTGTGTGGGAAGAGGTTAAGGACCGTCTGAATGAATCAGCCATGAACTTTTCAATAGGGCAGCAGCAAAGGATCGCCATCGCAAGGGCGCTCATATCAGAACCTGACATACTGATGCTCGATGAACCAACCGGCTCGCTTGATCCCGTTTCCACGAAAAAGATCGAAGACCTTATTTACGGACTGCGCAGGAAGGTCACTGTTTTAATGGTGTCCCACAACCTTACGCAGGTAGCCGGACTGAGCGACTACACAGTACTGCTAAATGACGGGCTGCTGGTTGAAGCGGACCAGACGATAAAATTCTTTACAAAACCACAGAAGAAAATGACCGAGGAATACCTGACCGGGAGATACAGAACTTGATGAGACACAGGATCGATGAGCAATTGCTGAAACTCAGAAGAAGAATGATAAAGATGTGCAGTCTTGTTGATGAACAGGTTGAGTCAGCCTTCAGGGCGATCCAGGATGAAGACCCTGATCTGGCGGCGAGGGTTATAGAGCTTGATGAAAAAGTTGACCTTTACGATCTCAAGATCAGCCGCAGTTGCCAGAAGATTCTCGCTATCAACCAGCCGGTGGCGATCGACCTCAGGATGATAATGTCTTCGATCTCGATCAACAACAATCTTGAGCGGATAGGGGATATAGCTGTTAATCTTTGCGAAAATTTCCGGTTGAACAACCACAAACCCCACTTCTTCGAACGAATTAAATTCATCGATATGGCACAGATCGTCCGTGAGATGCTGAGAAACTCGATCGATTCATTCATCAGGCTTGATACCAACCTTGCTATTCAGGTGCTGGGGACCGACAGGCTTCTTGACAGGCTGAACGTAGAAAACCACAGGATTATGATCGATCTGATGAAAGAGGACCCGGCGAATATCGAGGAGGCCGTGGCATATCTGGTGATGTGCCGGCAGCTTGAAAGGATAGGGGATCATGCAACCAATATCGCGGAGGATGTGCTGTTTATTGTCCAAGGGGAAACGGTGAAGCACAATTACAATGACGTGCTGGGTGAGATAAACGGGGATTCTTAATAGTTTACAAGGCCGTTCAGCATCTGTTCGTACTGGTCGAACAGTTTGTTCCTGACAGATGCATCGCTTAACTCCAGGGTGCCGGCGAAAAGTTCATCGATGAACGGTAGCATGCTTGTCTGACTGACAAAAAGCATGGCTGCATCCTCTTTCGGTGCGTTGAGAGAGTCTTTAAAATATGCGGTGAACACCAGTTTGATAACCGTCTCTTCTTCAATAAACAACTTTTTCAGAATCTCTTTTTCCTCACTTAGCGACCGCTCGGAGACGTCTGCCAGAAGCAGTCCGTAAAGCAGTTTGAAACCGCTCTTCAACTCCGTTTTCAGCGTGAAATAGCTTCTGAACCTCTCCTGAAACTTTCTCTCCTCATTATTGAAAATCTCTACTACGGCACGGATGTAGTCGGCCGCCTGCTTTTTCAGAACAGCAGAATAAAGTTCCTCTTTCGAACTGAAATAGTGATAGATGGCTGATTTTGACAGCCGCAGATCGCGGGCTATCTCATCAAGCGTGGTTTTGGCTGGACCGTGCTTTACGAAGCGGCGCTCGGGTTAAAAAAGACAGAAACCGTGGTTCCGTGGCCGATCCTGCTGGAGATATCAATATCACCACCCCCGAGCTCCAGAAGTCGTTTCGCAATTGGGAGGCCCAGACCCAGTCCTTCGAATGATCTTCCATACCCAGTGTCCTGCTGCTCGAACGATTCATAAATGTGAGGAAGGAATTCTGCAGAAATGCCTATACCGTGATCCTTGATCCGCACGGCTATCCTGTTCCCCGGAACCTCTTCGATAGTGATCCCGACCTCATTATTTTCTGAATATTTAACGGCATTGTCGAGAATATAAAGAAAAATGTCGTGGACGGCATTCCAATCGTAGATTATTTGTGTGTTTGCGGTTGCTTTTTTGAGATCGAAGATGATCTTTCTGTCTTCCGCCTGAATTTTAATTTCCAGCAGAATTTGGTGCAGAAGTTTATCCAGCAGCAGTGGAGCCGGCTTGAAGGGATACTCGCCCGTGTCGAGTCTTGCCATGTTCAGCAACATTTCAACAGTCCTGATCAGACGGTCGGAGGCCCGCTGCAGTGAATCGAAACATTCAAAATCATCTTCCGATCCCTGTTTGCAGTAGAGCTCTTTAATCATCTCGGTAGTGCCAATAATACCATTCAGCGGGGTTCTGATTTCGTGAGACAGATTATGAATGAAAGCATCCTTGAGCGCGTTGGCTCTTTCGGCGCGTTCCTTCGCCAGTATCAGATTCTCCTCGAGCGATTTTTTCTCCGTAATATCTTCCACAACACCATCGAAATAGATCAGTTCGCCATTACCGTTCCTGACTGCTCTGGCACTCTCCCTGACACAGATCTTCTTTCCGTTCTGTCTGATCCAGACTGATTCAAGGCCTATCACTTCACCGTGTTTTGACATCTCTTCAAGGAACCTCTGACGCTCATCGGGCACTTCGAACCCACGATCGGCGAGATTAAATGACTTTAATTCGGCTTCATCTCTGAACCCGAGCATGTTAAGCAGGGCATTGTTCACGAGGAGGATTTCCCCGGCAGGAGTGGTTCTGTACAATCCGATAACTGCATTGTTATACAGGTCGCGGTATTGCTTTTCACTTTCGATAAGGCGTTTCTCGAATTCCTCTCTTAATCGCCTCTCTTCGCCCAGTTCCAGTGCTCGTTTTATTGCACTCGGCAAACGTGCCAGTCTGTCTTTGAGTATGTAATCGGCGGCACCCATTTTGAGGAGTTCCACCGCGGTCTCTTCGCCTATTGAACCGGAAACACATATGAAAGGAACAGTAGGAGCTGCTTTTCTGGCCTCCTCCAGTGCACCGAAAGCATCGAATCCCGGAAGTGCGAAGTCACTCAGGATAATATCATAGTGAGTGGTTTCCAGGGCATTGATGTATTTTTCTTTGTCGTCGACAAAATTAACATCAACATCGAAACCGGCACTCTCGATGAGTTCGGCGATTAATTCTGCATCGTAGATTGAGTCTTCGAGATGTAGTATATTTATCATGGTCGCTTTTACTATTAAAAAATATTAGACCCTGCCTCCCGGTAATTCGTTGATCAACCCCCAGAACACTCCAATTTGCTTGACCGCATCGACAAATTCTGCAAAATCGACCGGTTTAACCACATACGCATTCACCCCGAGTTCGTAGCATGTTTTCAGGTCGGGTTCTTCCCTGGAAGATGTGAGCATCACGATCGGGAGGTAGTCAAGTTCGGGACTCTGCCTTATGTAACGCAGCACTTCAATACCATCCATTCTCGGCATTTTGATATCGAGAAGAAGAAATGCCGGTGATTCGGGACTTCTCTCGGCAAATTTACCTTTTCTTTCGAGATACTCCACCACTTCGACACCATCTTTAAGAACAACCACCTGATTTGCAAGATTGTGTTCCTCGAGTGCTTCCAGAGTGAGCTCAACATCCATAGGATTATCCTCGGCAAGAAGGATCGTTTTAAGCATGTTCATGATGTTTCCTTTAAAGTTACAGGCAACGAAAAATAAAAAGTTGCTCCCTTGTCAGCCTCAGCCTCAGCCCACACCATTCCTTCGTGACGCAGAATGATCCTTTGAACATTGGCGAGTCCGATTCCCGTTCCGTCAAATTCCTCTTTCGAGTGGAGCCGCTGAAAAACCCCAAAAAGTTTTCCGGCGTACTGCATATCGAATCCGACCCCATCGTCTTTCAC
>RHKR01000284.1 GCA_008363265.1 Chlorobiota bacterium | reverse complement strand
GAGCTCGGAATGGCTACAATTCTGTGGTGCTACACAAGAAACAACGCGTTCAAGGCTGATAAAGACTACCATGTTTCAGCGGACCTTACCGGTCAGGCCAATCACCTCGGCGTTACCATCGAAGCTGACATTATCAAGCAGAAAATGCCTGAGAACAACGGCGGCTACAACGCGGTTAAATTCGGCAAAACCCATAAAAAAGTTTACACCGACCTTTCAACCGATCACCCGATCGATCTTACCCGCTACCAGGTTATCAATAACTACATGGGCAGAATGGGTCTGATCAACTCTGGCGGCGCATCCGGCGAGAACGATTTCGCTGAAGCAGCCCGTACCGCAGTTATCAACAAGAGAGCCGGCGGTATGGGTCTTATCTCAGGCAGAAAAGCTTTCCAGCGCCCGATGAACGAGGGTGTTCAGCTCCTGAACCTCATCCAGGATGTTTACGCTGATAAGACGATAACGATTGCTTAGGAAGTGTGAACTGTGAACTATGAAGGGTGAAGTACCAACCGGCAAGCCGGAATGTAAGGTGCTTTAACTTCCAGCACTGTTTACCGTATAATTAATAAAAAAAGCTGTTCCCGATTCGGGAACAGCTTTTTTTTTAAGTGTGATTCGCCGTGGCGAAGTGAACTGTGAAGGGTGAAGTTTCAGCCTTCATCCCTCATCCTTCAGCCTTACTTCAGCAGCATCAGTTTCTTAATCTCCGAGTTCTTTCCCTGAACGAGTTTGTAGAAGTAGGTACCTGAAGGGAGGTTTGCTGCTTCGAACCTGACATCGTATCTGCCGGGCTGTTTAACTTCGTTTACGAGGGTTGAAACTTCGTTACCGAGAACATCATAAACCTTCAGTGTTACCTGACCTGCTTCTTTGATGCTGAAGCTGATCGTGGTTGACGGGTTGAAGGGGTTCGGATAGTTCTGGCCGAGTCTGAAATCGAGGTTCATCACTTCGTCATCGATTCCAACAGGGCTGGAGTTGATGACGAATGAATATGTTGCACCTGCTGACGCGCTGAACTCATAAGCGGTCTGCGTAAGCATGTTGATGCCGTTCGCGATGCCGGGGCCTTTGAGGATGAAGTTGTAGTTGTCGCGGATCTCCTGCGGGATCTGCGCGATAATGTCATTCCAGTTCAGCTTGTATGTGCCGGCTGACTTTGCATACACTTTGAACGACCATGTTTTATTCACGTTGTTCTGAAGTGGTGCCTTAATATTAGAGGCATACTTCGAGGCGAGACTTAACCAGTCAGACTGGAAGAAGTAGGCTTCGATCGCGTTGGAAGCGGGTGAAATTGGCGGTTTAACGTTATCGAATCTGTTATCGAAACCGTCTGTTGCATCCTGGTTTGTACCGAATGTCAGGAAGTTATCCTTGATACCGTTCATTTCCGAAAGGATGTTCACGAACCAGTTTGAAGGGGTTGCTTCGTACTGTGGTGTTTCCTTGGGGGTAAGGTTGTCAGCTGCCACGGCAAAGAGATATTTAACTGTCACGCCCGGCTGAAGTGTAAAGAACCAGTGCCCGTTCCATGGAGAAAGGGTCGCCACGGTATCATAACTCTTGGTCGCATTTGTGTATTTGTAGATCGAACGCTGAACGAAATTGTTAGCGACTGCCTCTTCAACGGTATAGAATGACTGGCCAAATCCGATCCTTAAATTAGACTTGGCTGAACCAGTGATGAATGGAGAGGCTATCAGGTTCCATGATACGGCGAGTGAGTCGGTTCTGTCAGTTAATATCGGGGTACCTGATACATCAACGGTCTCAGCCTGCTCAATGCCGAGCCAGTAACCTTTGCCGGGATCGATGGTGGTTGAGTTGGAATATGCACCTCCGGAATATTTGTACAGGAAGTATGAAGCTATGTCATCTCCCAAAATGTCGGAAGCCAAGTTTGAAACCGGGTTGATGGGTATAGACATCAGGTTCCAGCCCGCGGCGAAGGTATTGGATGCGTCCTGGTTTGAACCCGTACCCTTCAACTGCACAACCACCGTCTGCTGGTCGGGGTCGTTACTTGTAATGGTCAGGGTGCCGGTGGCTACACCTGTGGTGGAAGGGGTGAAAGTAACGGTCAGCTGACTCGAGTCGTTTACCGCAACTGAAAACGCCGTACTGCCGGCATAAGTGAAAGCACTGCCTGTTGCCACAACGTTGGAAACGGTAAGGGTTGTATCGCCTTTGTTGCCTACATAAAAACTCTGATTTGCAGGAGTTCCAACTATCGAGCTTCCAAAGTTCAGCGTGTCAACCCTCACAACTATATTGGGTGAAAGTGACTGACCGGTACCCGCAAGGGTTACGGTGTCAGGACCTGTCGGATCGTTGCTTGTGATTATTAATCTTCCGGTGAATGAACCCGCAGCACGTGGAGCGAACTTAAGGTCACGGGTTGTGCTGGCATTCTTGGCGAGAATTGTAGTTGTATCACCTGTAATTGAGAAAAAGTCACCGGTAAGGGCAAGATTCTGAAGCCAGAGTGCTTTGTCTCCTGTGTTCGTTATGGTTACTCTTACGGTTGAATCCGCATCCGTTTTAACCACGCCGTAGTTGATAGATGTCGTACTCAACTGTAGTGTCGGCTCAGAAAGCGTTACACCGATTATCAGTTGGAATCCACGACTTGCTTCAGCCGGGGTATTCGAATACTGATAGCTTCCGGTTCTGAGGTTTGTTTCCGTTCCTGTGGTAAGGTCTTTTAATGTGATCGCGTAATTAGATGGCACATTCGCGAAATCAGCAGCGCTTAAAGTGATATTGCCGGTCTGATCAGAATTGACTGTAAAGCCCCAGGTTGAGGTGGTAGCCGAGAGATCAGCTCTGAGTTTGAAGTCTCTTTCATAGTTCGGACCCATTGCTGAACCCCAGGTTGCGCGCGGGAAGTAAACTTCAACGAATCCGGTTGGTGCCGGGGGTGGTTTCGGAAGATCGATGCCTGCATCGTAGCCGTCGGTGGCGTTAACGAACATCCCCGCCATCGCGGTTTCATCTTTAATGTTGTTACCGGCATCAGCTTTTATCTTAACCGACCATCCCCAGTTTTGAAGGTGGAAGATGGCGTTTGGAGCCATTTTGTCAACAAACTGAACATTAAGGAATTTGTTGTTGAAGGTGATTGGGCCCTGAGTCTGTGTGTTTGTGAAGAGTCCCTGAGGCATACCGCCGGATATCCAACTCTGATCCTGCCAATCTTCTTCGACATATGCAACGATATTCCAAGCGCTAGCACCACCTAGGTCTGCTCTTGAAATTCTTGCTTCCCAAAACCCGGTGTCTGGATTTTTCCAATTTGAAGTTCCAAAAACTTGATCTCCCCAACCGCCGCCGTTGTATTTTCTCTTAACTTCGGAGTTATCACTTGTTTTGAAAACATAATGATAGTTTGCAGTGAATGGGAGAGTAGGATTCCAACGCCAAGCATCACCTGCGGTTGAACCTGTGCCTGTTGTTGGGACAAGTTGGGGATCGGAATCGATATATATATGGATCGCTCTTCCCCCAGATGTCAGCGATCCTGCAGGGGTAGTGCCCGAATATCCGATGTACAGATACTCAGCATCCCATGTTACATAGGCGGAAATTTCCGTTCGGGTTGTATTAAATTTTTCAAGTGTTTGGATGAAGTTGTTTGTTCCGTCGATCTGTTCCGTCCTGTAAGTTGATGTCGTCTGGGCGGAAGCCGATAGGGTTAACAAAACAAGCACCATGAAGAGATATAAACTGCGCATAGGTACCTCGATGATATGTTGGATGATTAAAAAGTCAAAAGATTTGAATTTTGCGTTTAATCAGTAAATATACATAAAAAAAGGGATGTTAATTAAGATAATTAACATCCCTTTTGTAAAGATGTGATCTGTGTTACTCTTCGTAGCGGGGGTTATCGAACACCCTGAAGGCACAGAATTTCAGGTAAGAAGTTTCCGGCATCGAGGGGATGACGGGGTGATCTTTGGAAGCACCATTGAAGTGGACCATCTGGAGGACCTTCTCCTCTTTATATGCTGATTCCTTTATGATATCGAGGAGGTCTTCCTTCGTTATGTGGAACGAGCATGAAGAGGTGATCAGGTAGCCACCATTGTTGATAAGCTTCAGAGCGCTACGGTTCAGCTTCTGGTAACCCTGTTTCGCGGGGATAATGTTCTTCTTCTGTTTCGCGAAAGCCGGGGGATCGATCATCACCATGTCGTACTTCTTTCCTTCATCAGCGCAGTTTTTAAGGTATTCGAATACCTCGGCGGTGATGAAGTTGGCATCGCAGTCGAAGCCGTTATGGTTGAAGTTGATCTCCGCGTGCTGAATTTCAGCAGGTGAAGAATCAACAAAATCGACTGATCTGGCGCCGTTATAGGCACACTGCAAGCCGAAACCACCCGAGTTGCAGAAGGCATCGAGTACATCGAGACCCTCGGC
>RHKR01000283.1 GCA_008363265.1 Chlorobiota bacterium | reverse complement strand
ATGAAGTGTGGCGGAATGAGGAATGCCAACAAGATGATCAACCTCGCTGACGGGCTTGGCCTGAAAGTGATGGTTGGTTGCATGACTGAAACATCATGTGCCATCTCCGCAGCGGCACACCTGACCCCCAAATCAGAATGGGCTGATCTTGACGGCGCGCTGCTCATCAGCAACGATGTTTTTAGAGGAACCACAATAGTTGACGGAAAGATCAAAATAGCAGATATCCCCGGGATCGGGATCGAGAAAATCTAAGAAAGTGATCATCGGATGAACAAAAGCAATTCATTTACAAAAATCTTTTTATTAGTTGTGCTTATGGCTTCAACAGCGGCGATGGCCGGAGGAATATTCCCATACAAGGTTCACAGGGTGAACCTGAACAACGGTTTTAAAGCGATACTGATCCCTATTCAGGGGAGTGGTCTTGTTTCTTATTATACTGTTGTCAGAACCGGCAGCAGGGATGAGTGGGAACCGGGTAAGAGTGGTTTTGCTCACTTTTTCGAGCATATGATGTTCCGTGGTACAGATAAGTATCCATTATACGATTCGATAACAACCTCCATCGGCGCGGATGCAAATGCATACACTGACGATGATCTTACAGTCTATCACTTGAATTTTGCAGCCGAGGATCTGGAGAAGGTTATCGATCTTGAGTCAGACAGATTCATGAACCTGAATTACAAAAAAGATCAGTTCATGACAGAAGCGGGTGCTGTTTATGGTGAGTACAGAAAACGGGCTGATGGCCTGGCACCCACTTGATCTGGCCTTCGAGGGAGAGGGGATCGATGCCAGAAAAGCGAAGGTTTCTTCGATGATCGAAAAATACTATTCTTCATGGAAACCGGGATATATTGCCCCTCAGATCGAACAGGAGCCAAAGCAAACCGCTCCCCGGGAGGCAAAAGTAAAATACGACGGAAAAACACTTCCTGTTGTCGCGATCGGCTACAAATATGATGCTTTCGATGTGAAGAACAAAGACTTCATGGCCATGCTGCCATTCGCTGATCTGGCATTTGGTGAGAACAGCGCGCTATACTCCAAACTTGTGCTCGAGGAGCAGAAAGTTCAGTTCATCTCATCAGGTGCCCAAACAAGACGTGATCCATTCCCATTCATGATCTATTCCCGTATAAAAAATGAGAATGATGTAGAATACGTGATCGGCGAAGTTGAAAAAACCATTGGGAAATTCAAAACCGAGCTTGTGAGTGTCGAACAACTGGAGGCCCTAAAGAAAAGGATGAAGTATCAGTTCCTGATGGGTTTAGACAGTCCTGAATCGGTTGCATCGGTACTTCCGGTGTTTATCACCCTGACAGGTGACATCAATGTAATTGAAGAATATTTTTCTGCTTTGATGGCTGTGACCCCTGAGGATATCAAAAGGGCTGTTAACCGCTACTTCGTCAAAGAGAACAGAAATCAGGTAATTCTAACAGGAAATTAATATGAATCGATCAGGTTTTATTTTCGCACTATTTTTTGTTATATTTTCATCTGTGATGAATTTATATGCCCAAGATAAAGACCGGACTGTTCTGCTCAAGACTGAAGAGCCCGTGGTCTACTTCAAAATATGGTTCAACGTTGGTTCAAAGGATGACCCAAAGGGAAAAGAGGGCCTTGCGTACCTCACAGCATCAATGCTGAATGAGGGCGGCACATCCAAACTGACCTATTCTGAGATCATCAACCGGCTTTACCCTCTCGCCGCCGGATACTATGCTTCGGTATCGAAAGAGAACACCGTCTATAACGGTGCTGTACACGCTGATAATCTTAACGAGTATCTTGAACTCTTCACTCAGCAATTGCTCGATCCCGGTTTCCGTGATGAAGATTTTCAGAGGGTTAAAGAGGAGGCGACAACTTATCTCTCGACGAGTCTGCGTTACTCGAACGACGAGGAACTTGGCAAAGCGGTACTCTACAACGAAGTTTATAAGGGTACGCCTTACGGTCATATTGCTGCCGGTACCGTGAGTTCTTTGAATTCGATAACCCTGCAGGATGTGAAAGAATTTTACAGGAGATATTTCAACAGAAACAATTTCATCCTTGCTGTTGGTGGCGGGTTCAATGACGATCTGGTGAAAACATTGTGGAATTCACTTGCAGGTCTTCCCGAAGGGAATGAGAATCCCGCTAAGGAAGTGTCACCGGCACCCGTTAAAGGTCTCAACATCGTGATAGTCGAGAAAAAATCGAATGCCACCGCGATCTCGATGGGATATCCTCTTGATCTGCTGCGGAGCAATGATGAGTGGTATCCGCTTGCCCTTGCGAATTCATGGCTCGGCGAGCACAGAAACTCCAGTTCACATCTCTACCAGGTGATCAGGGAGGCGAGGGGACTGAACTACGGTGATTACAGCTACATCGAATATTATCCGAATGGCGGACGACTCTCGAAACCTCCTGTTAACGTTCCGCTCCGCAAACATATGTTTGAGATATGGATCCGGCCCGTACCCAACGAAACGAAGCATTTTACTCTTCGGGCAACGATCAGGGAGTTCACAAAACTGGTAAAAAACGGACTTTCTGAGGCGGATTTCGATATCACAGGGAAATTCCTGCAGAAATATGTTCTCCACTACGCTCCGAACACCGAAACCCGTCTGGGCTACGCGCTCGACGACAAATTCTACGGTATGGCTGAGCCGGGACATCTGAGCAAGTTCAGATCGAAGATGGGCAAGGTTACAAGGGATGAAGTTAATAAAGCCATAAGCAAATATTTCAACCCTGAGAACATGATAATCGTCATGATCACTCCGGATGCGGAAAAATTGAAGAATGATCTGATAAATAATTCTGCATCACCGATCGAATATCAAACTCCGAAACCCGAAACGGTGTTAAATGAAGATAAAGAGATCATGAACTTTAAATTGGAAATTAAACCGGAGAATGTGAAGATCGTTCAACTCGAAGAACTGTTTAAGTAATTAATTGTGAGATGATCCGGCGGTGACACTTCAAACAACCTTGAAACTGGAAAATGATGCGTAAAAGAACTTTTCTTTTTTTCATTGCGGGACTGTTTTTCTCATCCTGCTTTTTCTCTTCTGCAAACAAGGCTGAGGATAATGTGAAACTTATCCCGGTTGTTACCGACGACAGGGGGGATCTGGTATCAGACATGTTCATCAGGCTCAATCAGATCGGTTTTCGCAAAAATGATGTGAAAACAGCCGTTATCCTGAGCAAAAAGGATATGGGACAAAAGAAGTTCATCATCAAGGATACTAAATCGGGCAAGGAGGTTTTTTCCGCTACCGTGCCTCCGAGTATGGCAGGCTGGGGTAATTTTAATTTCTGCCATGTATTGGATTTTACCGGCCTCAGAAGTGACGGGTCGTATGTGATCGAAAGCGAAGGTGCGCGATCATCCAACTTCAGGATCGGTGATAATATTTATAATACGATCGTTGATTCGTTGCTTCTTTTCTTCAGGGTTCAGAGATGCGGTCCGACAAACCCTCACCTCCACAAGGTTTGCCACCTCTACGACTCGCCGGTTGTTGTCGGTGACGAGGCCGCGGGTAAGGTTGATGTAACCGGGGGCTGGCATGATGCCGGTGATTTTACAAAATTTCTGAATACAACGGCTTTTACAACTTACATGCTCCTTTTTACCTATGATTTCAACCCCAAGAAGATGGAGATCGACCGTAACAAGGATGGGGCCCCTGACGTTTTGGAGGAAGCAAGGGTGGGTCTGGATCTGCTGCTCCGGATGAACTACAAACCGGGGAAGCTGATAATTCAGGTTCAGGACAGACGTGATCAGACAGTGGGCTGGCGACTGCCGGAAAATGACACCCTAAAATTCGACAGGCCTGCTTTCGCGGGAATGGGGAAGAACCTCATCGGTATCTACTCTGCAGCATTGGCAATGGGTTCACGAATCTGGAGAGAGCGCTTCAAAGAGAACGCTTTTGCAGATAAACTTCTTGCTGCCGCAACCAACGTCTTTGCATTAAGAGGGTCCGCTCCTGACGTTGATACCAATCCGATCGGATTGTATCAGGACAGCAAGTATGAGGGGAAACTCGCCCTTGGCGCACTTGAGATGTATCTCGCCACCAAGAATAACAGATATCTTACTGAAGCGATCGATCTGGCCAAGAAGGCAAATTCTGACTACTGGTGGAGTTGGGGAAACATCAATTCGCTCGCTCAATACCGTGTGGCCAAATATTCGAATGAAATGAAACAGCTGATCGAAAATAACCTGGTTGCTTTTAACGACAACAGGAAAAAGATGCCATTTGGTGAGGGTACTTCCTTCTCGTGGGGTACAACACATACTTATCTCGGTATCTCGATGCAGGCTATCCTGTTCAGGGATCTAACCAAGAGTAACCTTTACGATTCACTTGCGACTTATCAGCGCGATTACGTACTCGGGAAAAACCCTTGGGGTGTGTCATTTATTTACAACATTGGAAGTCGTTTCACCAGATATTTTCATTCACAGGTTGCCCACTTCAACGGTGGATATCTTCCTGGGGCAATCGCTGCCGGACCCGCACCTGCAGAGATACTGAAAGGATACGAAATTCCCAGGACGAATTTTATGTATGATAAATTCAATTCACCCGATGTAAAATACTACGATGACCGGCACGATTATGTTACCAATGAGCCTACCATTGTGTCGAATGCGACCGGTGTATTTGTCTTTTCTCATTTTTATTAATTTGTGTATCATAATGAGACATGATTTTAAAGTGTTTTAAAATGAGAATGCTTTACGGAGCTAAAGCACAAAAAGCCGCAAAACGGGCCAAAAAAACAACAAAATTCTACAGTGTCTTCTGGCACGATATTTGCTGCATAGAATAAAGATCACAAAGAGCAGAAAGATGGCAAACGGAAAAATAAATCTTGTTAATACCGGTATCACGATAGTTGACTCCTCATGGAGAGGGTTTTACCGTGGTGGTACTTATGTGCTTATTGGACCAAGGAAGTCAGGAAGGACCACCCTCGGTTTGCAGTATGCCATGGCCGGAATTGAACAAAAGGAAGTGTGTCTCTACTTCACCAGCATGCGCCCCAAAGATCTTATGATCCTTGCAGCATCGGTTGATTTTGATCTTCAGACTCATATGGACAACGGCGAGCTCATCGTCGTGAAGGTGACTCCGCC
>RHKR01000282.1 GCA_008363265.1 Chlorobiota bacterium | reverse complement strand
AGTCCCGCGAACAACCGTATCCATCTGTTTGTCAGAGGTGCAACACCGGTTGTTTTAATATCATCTGACTCGTATTCCACGATCAGTTCATCAACCACTTTTGCCACTGTCCCAACTTCTGCCATCTCATCTGCCGACTGGCAAGCGTTCGGTATCGGCCCCGATGGACGCATTCTCATTGGCGGCCACTTGAACAATAACAAGCGGATCGCATACAGCGACGATGGTGCAACATGGACGGAGTACGCGGTGGGAATAAACGGTGTATCGGGTTATTCGTTCGATTTTGGCGGTAGTGGTTCCTCGTATTATGTTTATTGGTCGAGTGTTTACAACACAAACAGGGGAAGTGCCGGCTCATGGTCAAACTTCGGCAGCACTTCATTTGAGACTCACCCAAATGACGGGGATGTGAGGGTTGACCCCAACAACCTGAATACAGTTTTCATGACGACCGATATGGGGCTCGGCGTTTCCTTTAACCGCGGACCGGTGATGGAGGAGATCAACGATGGCATTGAAGCTGTGCAGGTTGAGGATTTCTCTATGACTGCCGATAAGAACACAGCGTGGCTTGCTTCCAAGTCGGGTATAAGAAAAGTTACAAATTACCTGACTGCACCCGTCTGGTCGAACGCGATGTTCCCGATGGGTGACGGCTCACCTTATTATGCAGTGGCAATGAAGCCTTCGGATCACAACACAGCTTACGCCGCGAACTTACGGGTTTACAAAACCACTGACAGTGGTCTCAATTGGAACCGGGTACACTCGTTGGAAAGCGGGCCCTATTTCTGGAGTGAACTTGACATTCACATCGAAGCGCTCGAGGTGGCTCCGTGGGATGAGAGTACAATTTTCGTGGGATATTTCAACCATACCTCGGATGAAGGAGGCGTTTTTTGGTCAAGCGATGCCGGTACGACATGGTCTCAGATACTGCTCAACACAACCTCGACCGGCCGTGATGTGGATGTTTTTGATATTGCTTTTAATATCGAGGGCTCTGACACTGTGGCATATGCGGGAGTGGCTTACGATCTGGCAAGTCCTGCAGGGAGAAGCGTTTACCGGCTTGTAAAGTCAGGTACAACCTGGATTGCATCGCAGGATATGAACGCCGGAGGCACAAGCACCGGCTCGCTCATAGTGGCTACAATTCGGGACATTCATGTTAGTATTACCGGAGACACTATCTACGCTACAGGTACTGATGCGGGGACAAATCATCCTGTGGCATACTACAAACCTGTGAATACAACCAATCTCTGGACCCCACTTCCGGTCTCCGGATTCCCGTTTACTGCCGGCAAACAGGGTTATGCCATCACCCAGGGTGTTGACACGATCTATTGTGCAGTTGATCACGAGATCTATTATTGGCCGGTCGGTTCAGGTTCATGGACCCTGGGGTACTCCTATCCGAACGGTACAAGGATCAATTTTCTTTATTTCGATGAACTTTTGGCGGGTACGTCAACAGGACTTTACGGTCATCATGGTGATCCGGCAACCTCGATCGGGGTAGAAGCGGGTGATATCCCGGCCGGATTCAGTCTGGAACAGAACTTCCCGAACCCGTTCAATCCATCCACTGTTATCAGGCTCGCGATCCCGGCATCGGGAGAGGTTAAGCTTGAAGTTTACAACGTGATGGGTGAGAAGGTGCGCACCCTGCTAGCCGGTTCACTTCCCGCAGGCGCACACGAAGTTAATTTTGATGCCTCGGGGCTCCCGAGCGGTCTCTACATGTACCGGCTTGTTGCCGGTGGTTCTGTGAGCGTGAAGAAAATGATCTTGATGAAATAGGGCGTTGTCAGAAGATCAGTTTCATGGCGATCGCCGCGTTCCGCGGGATCTCAACCCTTTTTTCCGTTAGCTCTTTCGGGGGATGGGTCTCCAATAATTTGTTGATCCATTCCCTGGAAGTTGACACCTTCAGGAATGTCATATAGCCCTTATCCTCCACGCGGGTGAAGTTGTATCCGATGATCCTTACCTCCAGAGTCTGCAACTCCCCTTTAAGCAGAAGTGTGGCCTTTATCTCCTTCACCGAATCATCTATCGAGAGGGTTTTGATCTCACCGTAAGGCTCCACATAGTATTGCAATATTGCCCTGACGCTCTTATTCAACACTTCAGTGATCAGATTTCCGAACATGACTCTCCACAAATTTTGTTTTTGATGAATGAAATTTCGGAAAAATTGGATAAATTGAAGTAGGAATATTGGAAGGTTCACAACCATTTTTTCAATCAACGAGTAATATCAGATGTCAAGTAGCTTTTCATTCCGGACCACGCCGGGACGGGAGGAGTACAGGGAGAGATTTCAATCTCAACTTGAGGCCTGGTTTTCACTCTCAAAGCCATCCGCCACAGATATTGAGTTTTCCTTCGAATCATCGGCTGTTTTCTCCTCCAACATTGAAGGTAACACGGTCGATCTGAATTCGTACATGAATCAGAAGCAGATCAAAACGAAGTTCAAGCCGCATAAGGAAGTGGAAGAGATCAACGATCTCCTGGAAGCCTATAAGTTTGCCCGCACGCATCCGCTGAATGAGGCGAATTTCCTGAATGCCCACAAATTACTGTCCCGGTCTTTTTTGATAAAGAGTAAAAGAGGGAAGTACCGTGACGACAGAATGGGTGTATTCAGCACAAAAGGGCTGATCTATGTCGCCGTTGAACCGGAGAACCTTGTTCCTGAGATGGAAAGATTTTGGGCAGAACTGAGTGAGTTCACCGGGAAACAACCGGATATCACGGACTTCTTTTATTTTTCGTCACTGGCACATCTCCGGCTCGCTCAATTGCATCCTTTTTTTGACGGAAACGGCAGGATTGCGAGGTTGGTGGAGAAGTGGTTGCTGGCTGTGGGGATCGGGGAAAGTGCGTGGGGGATTCAGAGTGAACGGTTTTACAAAGAGAACAGGGATATGTATTACCGAAACATTGATCTTGGTGTGAACTATTACGAGCTTGATTTTTCAAAAATAACCGGATTCCTGGAGATGCTCCCAAATTCATTACAATTTTCACATGAGAAGTAGAAATGTTTAGAGCTGCAGTTGATCGCCTACTCCAATTATTATTCATTTTTCTGGTTTTAGCCAATACCGCGGTTCTTCCGCAAAAGGTGAAGCCCGCCTCGAGCAGCAATCCAAAGCTTCTTTATGAGGATTTTATCACGGGCTTCAAAAGCGTTTGGCTTGAGCTTGATGATGAGTCGCAAAAACTGATCGATCAGCCCAAGGGGGATGAGCTGCTGAAGACTCTCCGGAAATATGCCGGTGAACTCGGTTTCGATGTAGTGGTCGCCACGACCTCCGAGAAACTGGATAACATCAAGAAAGCCACCACTTCCTGCAATAATGCCGATTTCAGATTCACATGGAAAGGTGACGGTTTCGATGTGTCGGATATCTCCATTCATATTAGCGACTGCAATGGCGTCTGGTTCCGGTTCGAAAAACAGGGCGTCGCCAAGATCGACTATTCACTTGAGCGGACACTTCTTACCGAATGGCGAAACCTCCTCAAACACAAAAGAGCCAGATTCAACCCCGAGCGTACACCTCAACTGATCCGGGGAACCACCGGCCCGACCGAATCAGAGTTCAAATCCAGACTCGACAGTAAAGGTGCCAAGGATATTGAAGGCATTTATGAGCTAATGAAGGAGCCGGGAGAAAGCGGACTTGTTCAGAAACTGAGGATCGGAATCGAAAAACTGAACGATGTCAGCTACCGCATCTATTACTTCGCGGGAGCACTTTTCAAAGGCGACTGGTCAGATGGCGAGTATAAAGGTGAAATGACCAAAACAGGCAAGAAGGACTTCTACAAGGTCATCTGGAAAAGCGAGAACAAAACCCTGGCCGATGAGGTCTTCTGCTCATCCGCCGAGCAGGGCATTCTGATCTTTCAGTTCATCGAAAACACCGGCACAAGAGAGGGGCGGTTTTTGAAGCTGTATCCTGTTTTTTAGTGTAGAGTGTATAGTGTGGAGTATTTGGATGAGGTTAGAAGGCTGAAGGCTGAAATAAATTAATAACTCACCTCTCACCACTAACCGTTAACCACTAAATCTTCTTCCCTCTCTTCCGGACCTGTTCGCGGAGGATATACTCGATCTGGGCGTTGAGTGAGCGAAGTTCATCCTTCGCCCACTCATTAAGCGCGTCCCAAAGTTTCGGATCTATCCGAAGGATGACAGGCTTTTTCTCAGCCATTTTAGTAAAGTGATCCTGAGTTTACGATAGGTTGGGCTGCCCTGTCGGAGCACAGTACAACCATTAGATTGCCAACCATTGCGGCTTTTCTTTCCTCATCGAGCTGGATCACATTCTCCTCGCTGAGGCGTTTCAATGCCATTTCAACCATGCCTACCGCGCCATCAACAATCTTGGTTCTGGCGGCGATAACA
>RHKR01000281.1:4473-6166 GCA_008363265.1 Chlorobiota bacterium | reverse complement strand
CACAACACGGCAGCTTGATCTGCCGGGGGCGATCGGGTTTGCGCTTACGAATCACCCGAAGGTGAAGCAGTATGAAACAAGATTGCTTCAGAAAAAGGAAGGGAAAACGGAGGCATTCGGCAACTTCCTTCCGAAGATAAATCTTGCTTACTCATACACGCACCTTGATGAACCGGTAAGCATCGACCTCTCCCCCATCCGCGACGCGATGATAACCCTGCAGTCGAAGAACCAGACCGAGCTCTCGAACATCTACACGATCCTTGGTGGACAGGCGCCGCTTACCGATGCGCAAAAACTGGCACTGACCTCGAAATATGCAGGTCAGCTCAACGGGCTCCTCCCCGAGTTCAAAAGCACGCTCAAACGGCAGGATTACTGGACGGGCACCCTGACGGGAGTTCAACCCCTCTTCACCGGCGGAAAACTCCTCGCCGCATCGAACGCGGCCGAGATCGAGTACAACACAGAACTGATTGAGCTCGAAAAGATTAAAAACGAAGTTGCTACCGATGTTATCGATAACTGGCTGAATGTCGTTTTTCTGAATGACATGGTACGGACCCGGGAATCGGTGCTCGAAGGGATGAAACTCCACCGCGACAGGGCTGAAAAGATGCTCGCTGAGGGACTAATAGCCCGCTACAACTACCTCAGGGCGTGCGTGGCGGTATCTGACGCCGAACGGAACCTCTTTGACGACAAAAAGAAGCTCGAACTGGCGATGCTCGCTCTCGCGAACGCCATTTCACTCGATGAGGGAACTCCAATGGATGTTTCCGACACTCTGATGCCCGACAGTTCGATCAAAGATGCTGATTATTACGCGTCACTCGCCGAAAAAGAGAACCCCCTGATCAGAATAATCGACCAAAAAAGCCTCCTCGCTGGTGAAAAGGTAAACGCCGAGAGATCAAAATACCTCCCCATTATAGCAGCGTTCGGAAAGTATGAGTTCTACCCAGAATACCTCTCCGCTATCGAGCCGAGGTGGGCAGTGGGTGTATCGCTGAACCTGAACATTTTTAACGGGTTCCAGGACAAGGCGAACATCGAGAAGAGCAAACTCCTCGAAAAGGAGATTACACTGATAAGGGCAGACGCCACTTCAAAAATCAGGCTTTTGGTTAATAAATATCATAAAGCCTCCGTGATCGCGCTTGAGCGGTTCGGGCAGGGCGCCGCGGCACTCGAACTGGCGCAGGAAAATCTCCGCCTGAACGAAAAGCGGTTCGAAACGGGGCTCGGCACTTCGCTTGAGGTTGTAGATGCCCGGCTCATGCTCGAAAAGAGCGAGATCGACCGCAAAGTCTCCCTCTACGACTACTACAAAAACATGGGACAGCTCTACAACGCGTGCGGAAAACCCCTTGATTTTTTAAATATCTGGAACAAACCGGAGGAGAAATTAAAATGAAGAACTTAAAATATCTGCTGATCTTTCTGCTGCCCGTTAGCCTGATAGTCGCGGGTTTGATCGTACTTAACACGGGCGAAAAAGAGGCCAATAAGACCGTGATCTCGGGGATGGCCGAGGCGCGAGATATCGATGTGGCGTCGAAAATAGCGGGACGAATTACCTCGATCCACTTCGAAGAGGGTGCCGAAGTGAAGGCAGGTGATGTACTGGCAACCATAACCAGCAAAGAGCTTGACGCTAAACTCGAGCAGGCCGAAAACCTCAGAAATGCCG